>JBJTUI010000695.1:0-8417 GCA_046080625.1 Elainella sp.
GAGCGCTGGCAGCAGGCCAACTGTCAGCAATATAATTCGCCGCTGGATGTCACCTGTCTCGACAGCGTGGTCAGCTTTGGCAGGCAGGCCAACCAGCTGTTGGTGAATTTGCCTGTCGATCCAGAACAGGCCGCCCTTGAGGTCGTGAGTCGCCGGGAAGACCTGCGGCGTCGCCAGCTTCGCCCACCCATGACCCCCAGCAAACGCCTGCTGCTCAGAGAAGGGCTAGAGCGTGACCGTGCTCTGGCAGACCTGATCGCCTCGGGTGCAATCGCCTCTGTGCCGCCATCTGTACCGCCATCTGTGCTGCCCTCTGTACTGCCATCTGTCGCTCCCCAGCCCGATTCCCCTGCTTTGCCCAGCCTGCCCAACTCCAGCGCACCCAGCTCAGCGGTGGAACTGTCGGCAGACCAGATCTATCAGCAGCTCAAGCCTTCTACGGTTGAAATCTGGAATGTGCAGAATGGTGTCGCTTCAACGGCCTCCGGCGTGATTCTCAACCCCAATGGTCTGGTCTTGACCAATCAGCATGTGGTGCAGTCCAATCCCCGGCCCAGCGCCAAGCTAGCCGATGGCCGCAAGTTTGAGGGTCGGGTAATGTCCATTGACGATAGTTTGGACCTAGCCCTGATCCAGCTGAGCGGGGCCAGCGGCTTGCCGACCACTCCTTTTGCCTCCAACACGAGCAGTGTCCAGGTGGGCGATCAGGTTTATGCGATTGGTTCACCGCGAGGAGAGAGCTGGAAGATGAGCCAAACCCAGGTGATTGAGCTGAATAGCACCTGTGCCAACGGAGCCTCGCCCCTGCGCTGTATTCGTACCCCCAGCGGCTTTTTGCATCCCGGCAACAGCGGCGGCCCCTTGATTAACGCCCAGGGTGAGGTGATCGGCCTGAATCGAGCTGTGCAGCAGTCTACCGGAGAAGGGGTCAGCATCCCCGTCGAAACCATCCAGAGCTTCCTGGCCCAGCGGGTCGGTCAATCCCAGCCCGAGGCACCCCGCGCGCCTGCTCCATTCCGCTGGCTGCCCAGGCTCTCTCAGCCCAAAAGCTGGCTGTAGGGGGATTGCAGCTCATGCCAAAACTCCAGAACTCTACTCATTCAGGCAGCGGGGAGTAGAACTCTGGAGTTCAAAGTTTTGTTTAATTCCTTCAATTTTCCGGTCAATCTTCTGCGTGGGGTAGGCTCTACAGATACCGCAAGGATAACCTGTAGAGCCCAAATCCAATCGGAGCGGCGGGATTTGAACCCACGACCCCTACTACCCCAAAGTAGTGCGCTACCAAGCTGCGCTACGCCCCGATTAAAAACGCTTGACTAGCATAGCATATTCTTCTGCTAGCGTAACCCTCCAACTCCAATTTGGCTGGCTAGGGTCAGGTTAACGGCTCGGTTCAGCGGACTCAGGTAAACATGGTAACTCAATCAACAGAATTAGCTATTCCCGGCAACGAATTATGGGGAGACAGTTATGGAGAGGTAGTCTTCTTCTCGAACTTTTTGACTGCCTCCTGATGCGCCTCCTCAACTAAAGGGAAAATCTCCTCAAACTTGTCTCGGCTAGGGGAAAGTATTTGTACCCAGGACATCCAAGCGTAAATCGGATGCGGCATTAGCTCATTTAACTTTGTAAAATCGTGACCCGTCATCACAACACCACCCTTGCTAGGGCGTACTGGTCTCTGACCAAATAAGCGAACGTAGGTTTTGGGGCGAAGACCGATAGCAACTCTAAACACCTTTCCTCGATCGAGATTTGAGGCTTTGTCGTTTTCGCCATTCTGTTGCTTGAGTGTACAAAAATAGACGCCATTGGGCAAAACGCGCCCAGGATTATAGAACAGCGACGTTTCGCCCCAACTGGCTTTGGGGGCTACACCTGCGAGATGATTGCAGATGTATTGAATAATTTCTTCTGGTGTCACAGTTTCTCCTGACTGCTAACACGAATTCAACTTAAAACACCTTCAGCACCTGCACGGCCTGTAGCAGCTCGGGTACGGCAGCGGCAGCCCATTCGCCCTCGGCGCGTCTGTCGGTCAACAGCATCAGCCGCAGTCCGTAAGATTGGGGAAATCCTTCTGCTTCCAGCCAGACCAGGTCGGTTTCCGCTTCGCAGCTAATCCGCTCCTGGTCCATCAACTCGGCCTGCATGGTTTGCATGGTTGCGGCCAGCTGGAGCGCCAATCGGCAGAAATCTTCGAGTTCGGCCTCGGTCAGCTCAACTGCCCAGGTTTCACTCCCCACCAAGCCCTGGAACGGTGCCTCCGGGTTCCAGCCCAGCCGCCAGCCTGCGCCTGATTTGACCTGTCGCATGTCTTAAACCCAAGATGTAGAAACCCAAGCTGGCCTCCTAACCTGAAGAACCCGCCAAACCTAGGGCCGCAGCAGCTGGGCGTCTCCTGGTTGAGTCTGGGGCGGAAACCGCGAAGGCGGGCTGGGCGCTGGAGCAGGGGGAGTCACAGTCGGAGTAGGGCTGGGGCTGGGGGCGGTTGAGCTGGAGGCCGGGGTAAAACTCGCGGCCAGTGCATCGACGAGGGCTGTTCGCTGGGCCAGGGTGAGGCTGCGCACTGCGGCAATATCACCTTCCAGCGGATTCACGCGCAGCCCGGTAGCGCTGGGATAGGTTTCGGCCTCCATGCGCTCGTTCACGCCCAGATAGTCGGCTAGCGTGAGCTTCCAGTCCAGCCGGTAGTTAATCGGGCGCCCCTTAACGTAAACGTGGTAGCGGATCAGGCGATTCAGCAGGGTGTTTGCCTCCGAGACATCGCCCGTTTCGGCGCTGATATATTGATTTTCCAGCGGCAGGTTGGGCAACTGCTGATAGATCTGCTGGCTCACCTGCTCCAGGCGAATTCGCTGCGCCCAACCCGGAGTTTGCCCAGACCAAATCAGACCGATTCCCACCAGAATCAGCCCTACCAGTCCTGCTCCAATCCGGGTTCGAATCCGTCGCTTCACTGTCACGTGAGTTGCCTATGCCTATTCGCCAAACCTATTCGCCGAGACTATTCGCCGATAATTTCCGGCTGGGTCAGCTCGTCTGACATCTCGATAATTGCCCGAATTACTGGCTTCATTTTGGGGTCATCGACGCTATCAAATTCCTGATAGCGATTGCGCTGAGCGCGGTTAGCCACCTGTACCGTAATCCGATAGCGATTGGAAGCAGCGTTGATCAGATCTTCGGCTCGCCGCATCAGTTGGCTTGTATCAAGGTTCGAACGCTTCAGCATGTTGATTCGAGTTCCAAAATTATGAAATACGTCAGTTGAGCCGGTCTACCCACTACCCCATTCACTCCCTATGGATAGCGAATCCAGGGCGAATGACTGGGGGCAGGTCCTTTAGTCTATCGCGAACCGGTAGTCTACCGTGAACCGGGCAGGGGCTCGACAGCAAACTTGCTGCCAAACAGCACCAAAAATCAACTGCTTGACGGTTGATGATTCACCATCCGGCCCGGCTGCTACCCAGCTATTTATCCGGCTTTTACCGAGCTATTTATCGCCCGGCCAGCCCTCACCAGTTTAGCGATCCGCCTCCCAGGCTGCCTAGTTTGGGTCAGGGAAGACGGCTTCACCGACCTTTGGTTAGCCCTTCATCTTGGCCAATAGCCGCTGGCTCAAGATTTGGCTTTTGTCTTCTTGGTTTTGTCCACAGCCACCTTGGCAGTCTTCACCTCCTTGGCTGCGGTTTTGCTGGTGCCGTTGACGGCAATGATTTCTACCCCGGTCTGCAAATGGGCTTCCAGGAACCAGAGCCGCTTGTCGATGGCGCGGGAAACTTCGGTATAGAGATCGGCGGTGTCGGCATCTCCCAAGTCGCCGGTTTCGTCGATGTTGTCCCGCAGAGTTTTACCATAGGCCGCGTAGCGATCGGCCAGGGCAACAATGTGGTCTTTGCCGTCCAGAATCTCCAGGGGATATTCGGCCAGTTCTGACTTGCTGGCGGCGATGCGGGCCGTTCCCAAAGCCGTGCCGCCGAGCGCCGTCACCCGCTCAGCCAATAGATCAACGTATTCTTCTAGTTCAGAAGCCATGTCGTCAAACAGTTCATGGAGTTGATAAAAGTCCATGCCTTTGACGTTCCAGTGGGCCTGCTTCACCTGGGTTTTTAGATCCAGCGTGGAGGCCAAAGATTGATTCAGAATAGCAATCACCTGCGAACGGGTGTTGGCAGGCAGGTCAATTCTCGTAGAGTGCAATAGCTGACCGCGACCATTAGTGCCCATACGCCTTACTCCTGTGTGAAATTAACCGTGGTGGTTCACCTTCACAATAGTTCAAAACGATGAGGATGGCGCAGCTCTTTATAACTGTTTAAGCAGCGTAATATTTCCGCTTATGAAAAGCTGACATGGCAGACGGCTAAATTCAGTCGAGTCGCGCAGGTTAAGCAGGAAATCTAAGCATCAAGCCCGATAGAAATTTGAATAGGGAGGCGGCAAATTCTCTAACCGCTTTCTAGAATACTTAAGGCAGCTATTTAGGGCAGCGTTTGCCAAGCCTGTTCCACAATATCGCTCAGCCAGCGCCGCGCATCCCGATCCAGCAAATTATCGTCGGCCAGTACTTCGGCCTGGAGGTCATCTAGACTCTGGCCATTGGAACGAGCGATTTGCACCACGCCAGCAATTGCAACGGCAATCAACTCTTCATTGATTGGTTTCTGCCGCATAGCGTCGATTTCTTCAGAATTGATCGGGATGGGATGATTCATTGCAAATGCCGAGCGAAGAACGAGTCAGAACAGATTGACCTGATGCGCTGAAGAACCCTGTTGCGAACTGCTGTAAATAAAACGCTCTAAATAAAATGAGAGCCATGTAAAATTTGTTAAGCAAATCGCGTATTCGGAAGTGTAGCGC
The DNA here is from genome assembly GCA_046080625.1 of Elainella sp. Classification (GTDB taxonomy): domain Bacteria; phylum Cyanobacteriota; class Cyanobacteriia; order Elainellales; family Elainellaceae; genus Elainella. The sequence continues at coordinate 4,870 of JBJTUI010000695.1, forward strand.
AGAACTGAAACTTGGCAACCCCACTTTCATAGGAAATTTAAGTTTCACCACAAAATTTATCGGAGATTTAGAATCTGGTGATGAAAGAACTGCTTTATCTGGAGATTCCAACGCCTCACACCATTGAGGTGCGCGACTGGCTGCAACAACAATTTGTGCTGCCTGTTTCGCTAAATTTGGCTATGAAGCATAGCACCCCAGATGGATTTCGGCTAGTGTTTTCGGAAAATTCTTTAGCGCAGGTTCATCACCCGAAGTCAAATCCCAACCTGGCCCAAAATTTGGCCCAAAATCTGGCTCCAGAACTCTCGGTGTTTACCTGGTCTGTTCAGCGCACCACCTATTTAAAAGTATTTCGCTGGGCCAGCCAGCCGCTTCCGCAAGAGCAGGAAATTCTCCGCCAACTCCGGCAGGCCATTCAGGCCCAGTTTCCCCACCGCTATCCGGAGCCGCCTCCCCTGGCTCCCCAGCAGTCGATCTTTGAGGCGCTGGCGGCCCACTATCCCAAAACCGTGCAGTATTTTCGCACCATGCCCGATGGCGAAGCCCATCTGACGCGGGCCTACTGGTGGGAGCAGCGCTGGCGGGAAGGGGTTCTCAATCCGCAGCAGCCCAAGCAGGTGATTGTCTGGCAGACTGGTTCCTCTGGCCCCAGACCAACTTCTAGCCCAGCCTCCAGCCTAGCCCCAGAGCGGCTCTACGATCTGATCTACGTAGGCGGGGCTTTGGGGATTATCCATGCGGCAGTAATGGCGCGTCTGGGCTACCGGGTGCTGCTGTTAGAGCGGTTGCCCTTCGGGCGGATGAACCGGGAATGGAATATTTCGCGGGCCGAGTTCCAGGGTTTGATCGATCTGGGGCTGTTTTCGGTAGCCGAATTTGAGGGGCTGATTGCCGCCGAATACCGGGACGGGTTCCATAAGTTCTTTGATGCCAACAATCCGCCCCAGTGCAAAGCTCCGGTGCTACACACTCCCACCGTGCTGAATATCGCGATCGACGCCGAGAAACTGCTGAAGCTCTGTGGCGAAAAGCTGCGATCGGCGGGCGGTGAGATTTGGGACGAAACCGAGTTTGTCCGGGCCGAGATTGACGAGCGGCAGGTCACAGTGCAAACAACCCATCTGCCCAGCCAAACCCCGCGTTCTGCGACCGGGCGGCTGCTGATAGACGCCATGGGCACCGCCTCACCAATTGCCTGGCAGCTCAACGGCGGACGGGCCTTTGACAGCGTCTGCCCCACGGTGGGAGCCGTGATCGACGGCGGCTTTGAACCGGGCGTCTGGGACAGTCAGTTTGGCGATGTGCTGAACAGCCACGGCGATATTTCTCGCGGACGCCAGCTGATCTGGGAGCTGTTCCCCAGCAGGGGCAGCGAGTTGACCTTTTATCTGTTCCACTACCACCAGGTGAATTCCACCAATCCTGGCTCGCTGCTAGAGATGTACGAAGACTTTTTCACTATTTTGCCGGAATACCGCCGCTGCGAGCCGGACAAGCTGGTCTGGAAGAAACCCACCTTTGGCTATATTCCTGGCCACTTCAGCGTCAAGGCCCAGGACCGGAAGGTTGCCTTCGACCGCCTGATCGCGATTGGCGACGCCGCCTCACTCCAATCGCCGCTGGTATTTACCGGCTTTGGCTCGCTGGTGCGGAACCTGCCCCGCCTCACCGATCTGCTCGACACGGCCCTGCGTCACGATTTGCTTAGCGCCAGCTACCTCAGCCAGATCCGCGCCTTCCAAAGCAACATTGCTGTCACCTGGCTGTTCTCTAAGGGGATGATGGTGCCGACGGGCCGGTATATTGCGCCCGAGCGGGTCAACGCCATGCTGAATACCTTTTTTGGGATTCTGGCCAAACAGCCGCCCGAAGTAGCCGACCAGTTTGTCAAGGATCGAGCGGGTTGGCTCTCCTTCAACCGGATGGCGATCCAGGCGGCGGCCCAAAACCCAGCCCTGTTGTTCTGGATCTGGGAATTGGCTGGCCCCAAAGATCTGCTGCGCTGGCTGGCCAGCTACCTGAATTTCAGCCTCAGCGCTCTGGTCAGCTGGCTGCTGGGCTGGTTGCCCGAGTTTGCCCGTCGCGTCCAACCCTGGCTGGAAGCCCGCTATCCGGGGCTCTGGTTCTGGCTGCTAGCCCAGAGCTATGCGGTTACCTATGGTATGGGTCAACCTCCCAAACCCACGCCCCCCCGCCGCCAGCCGGATCTGCGCGTCAAGCCAGAGGTCTAGCCACAGTCCTGCTGCCACAGTCCTGCTATAGTTTTGCTCTGGTGTTCATCGTCCTGTCTTGCGGAGGTCGCTATGGTCCGCGAATCGTCTGTCCCGTCCGCTCTAACTGATTGGCTCCCCCCCGAACCCCCTACAGATCTGATCTTTGATGACGGAGTTCCCTTGGAAAGCAACCGCCACCGCCTCGCCATGAACGTGCTGATTCGATCCATGCTGGTTGCCTACCGGGAACGCAACGATTTCTTCGCAGGCGGCAATATGTTCATCTACTACAGCCGCACCCAAAGGATGAATCAGGATTTTCGGGGTCCCGATTTTTTTGTCACTCTGGGCGTAGATGCCAGCCGCGAACGCCAAGGCTGGGTGGTTTGGGAAGAGGAGGGCCGCTACCCGGATGTGATTGTCGAACTGCTGTCGCCCAGCACCGAATCCCAGGATCGCGGTCCCAAAAAAGAAATCTACGAGCGCATCTTCAAAACCCGCAACTATTTCATTTACGATCCGTTCAACCCCAGCTCTCTCCAGGGCTGGCAGCTTGACCAGCGCCAAACCTACCAATCCTTGATGCCCGACGAGCGCGGCTGGCTCTGGTCTGACGTGCTGGGCCTCTGGCTCGGAACCTGGCGCGGCGTTCTCGACCGCGAGCCGCCCACCGGCAGCTGTCACTGGCTCAGGTTCTACGATGCCCAGGGCGAGCTTGTTCCCTTGCCAGAAGAGTTAGCCCAACGAGAAGTAGAGCAGGCCCAACAGCAAGCAGAGCAGGCCCAGCGAGAGGCAGAACTAGCCCAACAGCAAGTAGAGCAAGCCCAGCGAGAAGCAGAGCAGGCTCAACAAGAGGCAGAGCAGGAGCGCCTGCGGGCCGAGCGGCTAGCAGAACGACTGAGGCAGCTGGGAGTTGACCCAGAGGCGGATTGAGGCAGGGCTGACTGGTCCCTCTCAATAGGCTTACCCAGTAGCAGGCTCACCCGATGGCAGGCCCACCCGATGGCAGGATGCTTGCGTCAAGGCGATTGCCGATACAATGCCCCTACAGCCAGGGTTTAATCTGACTTCGCTAACCCAGCTTTTACAAACCTTTTCAGACAGATTTCGTATGACCAGCAGCCCAGCCATTTCATCCCCCCCTGCCCTTGACGCCGCTCTTCCCCATCCGCTTGAACCACTAAGCGCCGCAGAAGTCGAACGGGCTGTGGAGCTAGTCCGACAGCAGGGGGCAGGGCCGACCTACCGCTTTCCCTGCGTGACGCTGCATGAGCCGCCCAAGCAGGAGGTGCTGCGCTACCAGACTGGCGACCCGATCGACCGACAGGCATT
>JBJTUI010000696.1:0-5703 GCA_046080625.1 Elainella sp.
GCAGGTCGAGTGGAATTTGAAACTGGTTGTCCATGTCTATTCCCAAACTCATCTGCTCTGATCATGACATAAGCGCTCAGCCGTGCTTGTTCCCACACACTAGATGTAGAAAGACACCACGGCAATTCTGGAAGAACCCCAAAATTCAGGTGCTCCCTTTCTAATCTCCCCTTCTAATCTGCTGAGCGGCGGCTGGTAGGCTAAAAATCGCTATCCTAAGACAGGAGCAAAACGTCCTACAGGAGCAACCCCATGACAGCAACTCAAGACAACCCGAGTTCAGGACTAGCCGCGCTAAAGCCGCTGTTGGCCACCACCCTATCGGGCAATCGCGGCCTTCAGGCCAGCTGGGCGGTTCTGCGGATTGCCGTCAGCCTGCTGATGATCCACAACGGTTTTGACAAGCTAGCCGACGTGGCCGGGTTTGCTACGGGCGTAGTCGAGAAAATCGGCCTGCCTTTTCCGATCTTCTTTACCTACTGCGCCGCCTACACCGAAATTGTTGGGGCAGTGTTCTTGGCTTTGGGCCTGCTGACCCGGTTCAGCGCAGCTGCCCTGCTGTTCACCATGCTAGTGGCCATTTACTTCCACCTGAAAGTGGACGGCTTGAAAGTACCGCCCCTGGAAACTGCTTCCCTCTACGCCAGCGCCTACCTGCTGTTTTTAGTCAACGGCGGCGGCCAGTTCTCGCTTGATCAGCTGCTCTCTTCCCGGTTGCAAAAACAGTGAGCCGCTAGCCCAGGAACAGGCGATAGGCAGCATTATCGGTTTCGTTCCAATAAATGTATCCCAAGGTATCTAAAAAAGCCTGCCATTCGGCCATCTCGTGGGGCGGCACCTGCATTCCCACTACGATGCGTCCATAGTCGGCTCCGTGGTTGCGGTAGTGGAACAGGCTAATGTTCCAGTCGGGGCTCATGGAGGTAACAAACTTCATCAGGGCTCCGGGGCGCTCGGGGAATTCAAACCGATACAATAGCTCATTGTGGGCCAGGGGCGACCGTCCGCCGACCATATGGCGCAGGTGCAGCTTGGTCAATTCGTCGTCGGTCAGATCCAGGGTTTTGAAGCCGTGGCGCTCAAAGGTCTGGGCGATTTGCAGGGCATCGGCCCGGTTCTCGATTTGCAACCCGACAAAGATGTGGGCGCGAGCTTCGTCGGCAATTCGGTAGTTGAACTCGGTCAGGTTGCGTTTGCCGATACATTCACAGAACCGCCGCAGGCTGCCCCGCTCCTCCGGGATGGTGACGGCAAAGATCGCCTCGCGTCGTTCGCCCAGTTCGGCCCGCTCGGCCACAAACCGCAGCCGGTCAAAATTCATGTTGGCTCCGCAGGCCACAGCGATCAGGGTCTGACCGCTAATCGCCTCGCGCTCCACATAAATTTTGGCCGCTGCAACCGCCAGAGCCCCGGCTGGCTCCAGAATTGAGCGCGTGTCTTCAAATACATCTTTGATCGCGGCACAGGTATCGTCCGTATCAACCCGGATGATCTCATCGACATATTGCTGGCATAGTCGAAAGGTTTCTTCCCCGACCTGACGCACCGCCACCCCGTCGGCAAACAGACCTACCTGGGGCAGCCGCACCCGCTGGCCTGCCTGAAGCGATTGGTACATCGAATCGGCGTCAACTGGCTCTACCCCGATAATCCGAATTTCGGGGTGCAGGCGTTTAATGTAGGCAGCAATCCCGGAAATCAATCCGCCGCCGCCAATCGCTACAAAAATAGCGTGAATCGGCTGCTGACACTGGCGCAAAATCTCCATGCCAATCGTGCCCTGTCCGGCAATCACGTCCGGGTCGTCGAACGGATGGATGAAGGTCATGCCTTTTTCGGCCTCCAATTGGCGAGCATGGGTATAGGCATCGTCGTAGGTGTCGCCATAGAGCAGCACCTCACCGCCGTAGCTCCGCACCGCGTCAATTTTTACCTGGGGCGTGGTCACGGGCATGACAATCACGGCTCTTGTGCCCAACCGCTTCGCCCCCAGCGCCACTCCCTGGGCATGGTTGCCTGCCGAGGCCGCAATCACCCCCTGGGCCAGCAGATCGGGCGGCAGGTTGGCCATCTTGTTATAGGCTCCGCGCAGCTTGAACGAAAACACCGACTGCATATCCTCCCGTTTTAGCAGCAGGCGATTGTTGAGGCGGGTCGTTAAATTGGGAGCAAGCTCCAGGGGCGTTTCCTGGGCAACATCGTAGACGCGAGCGGTCAGAATTCGTTCCAGATAGTCAGGGTGCATGGCAGGAGAAAATCGCCGGATGGAGCCCTATTTTACCGCAGGAGGGGGCTCTGCTTCGCTTTCTGGGGCTGATCTGATGTCCAGGATAGCTGGAACCAGCACTTCTGGGGCAACCGAGGACGGCGGCTGAATCGCGACGGCTCCGGGTTGAGCGATCAGTTCCTGAATTTTGCTTTGCAGCCAATTGCTATACAGCTGTTCCAGCAGGATAGCGCGCATCGCTTTGGTGAGGCGAGCTGGGTAGAACCGGTCGAGGCGGACAACCCAAAACAACCCGTTTACCAGCACGGGTTTATGCACTTTCCCTTCCCGTCCGTCTTTAAACAGCGTCGAGATTTCAGCAGGCAGGCTTGCTAAAGCAACGGGTTCCGCCCAGCTCTCGTCCTGCTGTTCGGCTTCCAATGAATATTCGCGAGCTAATTCGAAAAAATCTGCCCCGTCCTCTTGAATCTGGAAATAGAGCTCCTGGGCCAGAAAGAAATCCTTGACCTGAATATGGGAATAGATAACCTGGTCGAGGTCTGGCTTGACACGGAGGAACTCGGAGATAATTTTCGGTTCAAACCAGAGATGCTTAAACTTCTCCAGTCGTAATCCCCGCAACACAACTCGATGCAAATAGTCCCATGTCACCTGCTGCTGCTGACACCACTGCATCAGAAAATCATCAAGGCTGGCTGTTTCTGATGGATCACCTGACCTATCGCCGGCTAATCTGTCATCCTCAGCTAACGCGCTGTAAATTTCCTGGTTCGAGAGCGGCACGCTAGCTAAGGACTGATCCAAAATCATTTGACCGATCAGCGGCTCGAAAAGATTATACTCAACTAGGGATTCAATAATTTGATCATCGCAAAGCAAGCGCTGACCAATCTTCAAACAGCTATTGGAACTCATGCGAACCTCCTATTGTTGATATAAGGACGTTAACAAGGTATAAAAAACCAGTTAAATCAGCAGATTCCTCTGCAATTACCAGGGTGACCAGCTCAGGTATTTCTTTTATATTGTGGGTCTAGATAGACTCTGAATAGATTTCCGTTCGGAGTTACAACGTTTCTAAACGCATCACTTTTTCGAACCCATTTTAAGGAGTTGATCAATGCAGACAGTCCTCAGTTCCGCTTCGATTTCAATCCACGGTGAACCGGCAATCCCACTAGAACAGATGCCTAAAAGCTGGCATCGAATCAGGACAGGTAATTGGATGAGCGAACCCCATGTCTACACAGCCATGGCACAGGTGTTTTTGGCCAAAAATCTGCGGGGGAACATACTTTTCCTAGAGCGTTCTGAAACACAGCATCTCGCCAATGCCTACCGTGAGGGCAATGGACAATTGGCCTGGGAAGCCGTAGAACACTACGGTGAAGCATTTTTACCGGAGAACTATCCAAACTTTGCTGAGATACGAGCACAGCTTCCAAACAACGACCAGCAAGCTGAGCGAACGGCACTCGTTGACATTGTGAATCGGCTGTTTGACGAACTGGGCTATGATGTGCCTGCAACCTTTTACTGGACATTTCTACATCCCTTACAGAGGATCAATCTATTTGAGGTGCGCTCATTCCGCTTCAGCGAGCCAGATTTGGGGGTAGCGCGGCAATTTGATGCAATTTTGCACGGCGGCTACGTTTCAATGCTGCGACGGTTAATTGACAGCATATCGAGTCAACATGGTTATTTCATTGAACATGGCTGTGGGTGTGAGAATCATCTAGCCAAATTGAACCCCTGTGACTCGGCCTTTAGCTACCGGATTCCAGCAGAAGCTCGACAAAAAACGCTGCGGGCCTACTTCTGGAGCGTGATGGAAGAGTATCTGCTATTTGAGCAGCGTTCGGCCACTCAGCTCGTCTATGCAGAACAGATCGATTGGTAAAAGTTTAGGTACTGACCTGGAGGAAGTTTTATCTTTCGAGCCTGTACTTCCCCACAGAAAGCCGCATTCCTCCAGGTATTTCTGCTCGGCGATCAATATGAGCCTATTTATCCAGTAACGTGGCAATGCCACTCGCAGAAAATTGGCAACAGAATGACCAAAGCAGCGATTAATAGAAAAGCTTTGATGAATTGATAACGCATTTTAGACAGACGAGTTTTAGACATGAGTCTTCTCCGTGTGATAGAAATTTCAAGACTAGAGAGAGCAATTCTCAGCCTACAGCCCAAACTTGAACCCTGCTAGTGATCTGGCCGGGCTGAACAGATAACCGAGCCAATATCACCCCCATTTCTATGAATGCACCACAGGGTGCCGTTTCGATAGGCTAGAGACCCTTGAGCGGTGATGCAGATCGCAACAGAAGCATTTTGATCTGGCCCTCTAAACAGAGTTGCGGCCTGTTCCTCCTTGCCGCCTAAATCGTGCTGGGCACAGGTAATCTGTTCCTCAATCACAATGAAGAGCCTACCCCATCGCCGGCAAAAAGCTTTGAGTGCCAGAAGCTCAGTTCTGATGTAATCGCGGCAGGTTGGTAGCGGTAGTCCTACTGCCGTTTGCAGCACCGCGTGAATTCTGCGTTTTTGCTCTTGTCTGATTTGCTCCTGTTCGATTTGAGTTGATGTTCTGGAAATCGTATAGTTCATAGTATCCTCGCTATTGGAATAAACTGAGCCTATGCTTCTACTGTCAGTGCTCCAACCGGATTAGCGATGCAGGCTAGAACATATCCAGCCTCCTGATCTGCCTGAGACAGCAACGACGGCGCTCGGCTATAGTTGACTTCACCTTGACAGGTCAGCACCTTGCAGGCACCGCATGCACCAACCCGACAGTGATTGCGAATCGTCACGCCAGCCTGTTCCGCCAGTTCTAAAATTGAAGCCGTATCATCTGAGGCGACTTCTTGCTTAGATTGGGAGAAATAGACCGTAGGCTTCTGAGCAGGCGGTTGCGAGCCCATTAAAAGCTGCTTTTCTAGATGTCCAGCGCCTTTGGGGTTGGCAGCCTTGAGCATGGGTGAACCAAAACTCTCTTCGATGCAGTTTTTCATTGGGAAGCTAACCGATTTCAGAATCGACTTGATGTTCTGCATGAACGGCTCTGAACCACAGACGTAGGCAAAGCGCTCTAGCAAATCGGGCACAACCAGATGCAGCATAGATTTAGAGATTCGCCCAGTTAGGCCCAGCCAGCCATTTAGCCCATCCTGTTGGGTAATCGTCACAGCGAGGTGAAAGTTGGGCATGTGGGCGGTCATGATTTCTAGCTCGGTGCGGAAGGGAATGTCGTGGGGGGTCGGAGAACTGTAGAGGAACACGACATCGCAATCGGCAATCGCATCATAGATCCAGCGCGTCATAGACATCATCGGCGCAATGCCGCTGCCTCCGGAAATGAAGAGGAGCTTGGGGTGTAGTTCCGGCAAACAGGTAAATTGTCCCATCGGCCCACCGATCAATCTGACCGAGTCTCCAACTTGCAGGTGATCGTGCAGCCAGTTGGACACCAG
>JBJTUI010000697.1:0-7690 GCA_046080625.1 Elainella sp.
AAGCTACCAGTATCTTTCATTGAAGTCTCCTTGATCCGAACACTCAGATTGTTCGGGTTGAAGAGACTTTTCCTCAGACTCCCGGAACTGTCAAACTGTGGGAGTCCCCCAGCAGAACTGGGGGGTTACCCAGGGTACTTAATCGGCCCAGGAAAACCCCGAAAACCTAGCGGGCCGTAAAGGCTTCGTCAAATCGGCGAGTAATGGGCTCCAGCAGGAAGGTGAGCACCGAACGCTGGCGGGTGACGATTTCGGCGGTAGCCGCCATCCCCGGCGTCAGCTCGACGGGTTTGCCATGCACTATCACGCTGGTTTGCTTCAGCCGCACCTTGGTGTCAAACACCGGCCCCAGATCCTTGTCGGGCGTAGCGTTGGGGCTGACCTGCACTACCTCGCCCTCAATTGTGCCAAACTCCTGAAACGGGAAAGTGGCCAGCTTCACCTTGACCCGCATCCCAGGCGAAATAAAGCCAATGTCGCGGTTCAGCAGCTTGACTTGCAGCAGCAGGTCTTCATCGTTCGGCAGGATCGAGAGCAGCTCCTGACCGGGAGCCACAGCCCGTTCGCCCAGGGTCGTCTGAACATCGTAAATCTTACCCGCCACCGGAGCCGTGATGGTCTGACCTTCGGTCTTAAGGCGAGCCTGGGTCAGTTGCCCCTCCACGTTTGCCAGCTCCTCCTGGCGCTGCTTCAGCTGACCCAAAATATCGCTCTGGCGCTCGGAGCTGAGCCGATTTGCGGCTTGCTGGGCCGACTGGTAGGCCTCCTCGGCCTGGCGGATGGCCTGCTGCTGGGCCTGGATTTCTTGCTGTAGCGAGGCAACCCGATCTTCCGCTTCCGTCAGCCGGTCTTTGGCCTCCAGGTAATCAAAGCGGGGGACAGCCCCATCCACCAGCTGCCGCAGGCTGGCCTCGCGCTCTTGGGCGTTTTTCAGGCCGGTTTGGGCATTGGTGAAGTTGCCCTGAAGTTTGGCCAGCTGGGCCTTGGCTTCCGCAATCGCTGCGAGCTGACGCTGGGCATCGGCGGTGGCTGCGGCCTGTCGGGTATCAAACTCGCGTAGCCGGGCGCTCAACAGCTCATCCTGGAGGGCGGTGCCGGTGGAGGTTTCGCCCCGATTTTCAGCCTGGAGGCGGGCAATATCTTGGCGCATCGACTGGGCAATTGCCTGGAGCCGCTCGACCTCGGCCTGATTCAGGGTCGGATCTTGAACCAGCAGCACGTCGCCCTGCTTGACCTGGTCGCCTTCCTGGACGCGAATTTCGCGGATGATGCCGCCTTCTAAGGCTCGCACGGGTCGCACCTGGGCCGAGGGCACCAGCTCGCCCTGGGCAGTTGCCACCTCGTCTACCTTGCTGAAGTGGGCCCAGCCAATCGCGCCAAACACCAGCATGGACAGACTGCCAGCCAGCAGGCGCGTGTAGAGCGGCGGCAGTTCCCGCACGGCCTTGCCCAGCTCGTAGGAGAGATAGTCCTCTGGCGAGACAAACTGCTGCCGGGTTTGGCGCATTTGGGCAGAAGACGGGTCCTGGGGCTGGGTTGGTGACTGCATAAAGTTCTAAGAGAAATTCTGGGAAAAGCTAGGATCAGAAAGGGACAGGCCAGCAAACATCTCCTATTCTGCCCAATTTCCCTGACTCTGGCTTGCCCTGGTCAGGTGAACCTGAGAATGACTAGAACAACTCTAGGGGCTGTGATCAATTATCTGCTGAGCGCAATCATGGGCTTCAGCCCCTAGCTTGGTTTGTTGAGGCGGGCGGGGTTCTGCTGAGTCCTCAAGATTTCTGACCTCAAGGTTTCTGACCTAATTGATCACAAGCCATTGATCACGAGCCCTAGGCCGAGCGCATCACCTCAAAGCTTTGCAGACCCTCCGGAGGTTCGTAGTCGAGCTGCACCATCTGCACAACTGCCGCAGGCGGCCCCTGATGACACCAGCGAACCATTTCTTCGACCTGGGATTGGCTGCCCTCAAACACGGCCTCCACGCGACCATCGCGCCGGTTGCGCACCCAGCCCTTCAGCTTCAGCAGCTGGGCCAGATCGCAAGTCGAAGCTCGATAGCCGACGCCCTGTACCTGTCCTGAGACAAACACATGGGCACGCACGAGATCAGCAGCAGATGGACACATGGCTCAGCAGGTAAAGTTTCTCCAGCTAAAGTTTTTCCTGTAACGGCTTGCAAAACTCCTCCACGCCGGTTTTGGCCACATAGAGCACCACAGGCGTCGCTAAGATGTGGGGAATTGTCGATTCTTCGGCCAGCAGCGACACCGCCTGGGCAAGCGTTCCCGATTCTATGGTTTCGCGCAGACCCGTCTGACATAGCAAAACCCGACAGCGCTTGGCGATGCTCTCAAGCCACTGGTCGCTCTGGTCGGGCTCCTGGCCTGCCTGGAGGGCCAGCGCAATCGCCGCATCTTCGAGATCGCCTTCACAGTCTTCAATCATGTCGAGGGCGCGCAGAGCCAGGCTGTTTTCGGAAAGCTGGGAGCGATATTGGGCGATTTCTATGGAAGAAAGAGTGATCATGATCCGAAAGGTACCAGAAGTTGGGCCGCGATCTGAATTCAATCAGCTGTTCAGTCAGTTGTTCAGCAAGCGTTTAGTAAGCTCAGTGTGACTCATCGCCGAGTTCCCAGCAAGCCGTTGACCACGCCGGTACCGATCGACAGCAGAATCAGCAGCCAGAGGATGCCGCCAGGGAGAAAGGTCAGCAGGCCCAGACCACGCAATACCCAGATGGCAACTGTAAAGGCCAGGGTAAATAGAAACAGCTGGGTAGTCGATTTCATCGGGCGACGCATGGGTTTCTGTCCTTGCTGCTAATCTCTACTGGTCTGCTGGTCTGCTGGTCGTGGCTCTATAGACACGATGATTCAAGTCTGTTTGTGTGTTTTCTAGCGCTACTGGAGCTGTCTCTAGATATATTCCTCTAGTGCTACCCAAGCGCTAGGGCTGATTTCGCAGGGCGGTGAGAATTCCAGAGCCAATGGCCAGCAGCACCAGCGCCCAAATTGCCGAACGCGGAATATTGGTCAGGTAGCCAAATGCCTGAAACAGCAGCAGAATTGCCAGCATCACCAGCAGAATGCCAGCAACATACAGAAAGATACGAATACCCAAATTGGGAGATTGTTTCACCCGCCCCTCCTAGCCCTCAATGGTGAACGCCAGCAAATCATGCAGATCAGCAGTATCAACGCTGGATGATACTCTACTTTTCTCTAATTTTTACTGTTTCCACCCCGTTTCGACAGCTCTGAATCGGGCAACCTGATGACAGCCCTTTGCAGGCAGATGAAAGTTGTTTGGATCTTCATACTGCGATTGGCCTCAGCCGTTGTATCTTTAGCCTCGAAGCCTTAAAACAGAGGAGCCAGATCACAGACTCACCGGGAGAGTCCAGTATGATCACCCAGTAAGATGACTGATAGCTCAGATGCGATGACATCGATTTGGCCCGCAGCTGGGGATGTAGCTGTCGCCTAATCTACTTGCCTCAAAATTAACTTGATTAACTTATTGCACAGTCAACGTCCCAGACTCCGATGGTTCCCTAGATTGAGTCGCATGGCAGTAGCGCTGACGCAGCTTCAGGACAACAGGCTTGAGACAGCCGCCAGCTCTGCCAGATCAGGTAGACCGTACTGGAATGGGTAGATAAATCAGCATGACATTCGCCTTCGTAGAACCCGCAATCGATTTAGGTTGGAGCCAAGATCACCAGAATTCCCTGCTCAGGGGTGAAATCGTTCTCAAGACCAGACCCCATTCAGCCTGGGGAGGAGCCGTCACCGCCCAGATGTATGTGCCCTGCCGGCGCTCTCAGGTCTGGCAAGAGCTGATCAAATACCCTAACTGGGTTCAGTATTTTCCCAGCCTGACCCAGAGCCATGTTTTAGAAGATCTGCCCAACCAGGGCTATAAGCGCCTGTATCAGGCTGCGGGAAAGAACTTTTTGATTTTCACAGCCCAGGTCGAAATCTACCTCAAAGTCACCGAAACCATTCATCCACTGCGCCACCAGATCCAGTTTCAGCTGGAGAAGGGCACGTTTCATGATTTTTCGGCCCTGCTGAAGCTGCAAGACTACCGGGAAGGGACGCTGTTGACCTATTCGGTACAGGCCACCCCCTCGATCCCGATCCCCACCCAAATCATCCAGGAAGGGATTCGGCTCGATCTACCCCGCAATATGCGCTCTATGCGGCAGGCGATTGGCAGCGGATAGTTGCGCCCTGGGGCGTTGGGAGATCTGACCTGAGTCACAGTAACCCACACTGCTCTGGGAGCCGTTCAGTGGATCTCGTTCAGTTCAGAATTCAATTCAGATGGGACAATAGGTTCAACGGCAGAGCTGAGCAAGATAGACAAAACATGACCTGGCTTTTAACCAACGACGACGGCATTGATGCGCCGGGTCTACGGGCGCTCCGGCAGGCGGTTGTTCAGTTTTGGGCAGCCGAGTCGATCACCAAACCCGTAATTACGGTCGCGCCATTGCATCACCATTCTGGCTGTAGCCATCAGGTGACAACTCACCGCCCGATTCAGATTGAGCAGCGCTCTGAGTTCGAATATGCGATCGATGGCACACCCGCCGACTGTATTCGAATCGCCCTCAGCCACTTGCAGCTCCAGCCAGAGCTAGTGCTTTCCGGGATCAACGCGGGTGGCAACCTGGGTGCAGATATTTACGTTTCTGGGACGGTGGCGGCGGTTCGCGAAGCCGCGCTCTATCGGCTGCCGGGGATCGCGATCTCCCACTATATTTACCAGCGGCGGGCCATCGACTGGGATCGGGCCAGCAAGCTAACTGTGGGGGTGCTAAATGCGCTGTTGAGCCAGTTTCAATCCCCAGATCCAAACGGCGGGCTCTGGAACGTGAATCTGCCTCATCTGGAGGGAGATGCTCCAGACCCGGCCCTGGTTTTAGCCTCGCTCTGCACCCAGCCGCTGCCAGCGGTCTACAAATCCATAGAGACCGGGGCGTTGCAGTATGCTGGGGAATATGGCAAGCGCCAGCGCGACTTGGGGTCTGATGTCGAGGTTTGTTTTTCGGGAAACATTGCGGCTAGCCGTGTTCAGCTTTGGGGCTAGCTCAAGCAGGGCCAGCTCAGGCAATTTATCTGCCTCGGTTCATTCCGACCTGGAGTTCATTCCGACCTAGATTCTTGCATCCTGGAGTCAAGGATTTCTGCTTTAGCAGCACTCTAACGATTAACCCTTGATCAGCGATTCATCCATTAGCAATAGAGCTCATGACCAGACTCCCTAGGCCGATCACCTTCACCCTGTTCACTGGCTTGCTTGTTTGGGGCAGTACGGCCTGCAGCGGTTCGGGTGATTTTGCCAGCAGTTCCTCTGACCTGGCAACTGGCTCTACTACGGCATCAGTGACTACAGCATCGGGGGGACAGAACCAGCCTGCTGCCTCTCACTCAGGCTCCCAGACGCAGGCAATCTCTCAGGCTACAGCAAGCCAGACCAAATCTGCGGTCGATCCGTTTCAGCGGGCGATGGAGCGAGCCACAAGTGCTTCCACCATGAGCCAATCGGCCCAGTCGCGCGATGACTGGCGGCTGGTGGCCAACCGCTGGCAGCAGGCGATTCAGCTGATGCAGGCCGTCCCGTCTACCAGTCCGCACCGGGGTCAGGCGGCCCAAAAACTAGCCGAATATCAGCGAAATTTGTCCTATGCCCAGCGGCAGGCCAACCGCTCCACGGCTCCCGCCAATCCCGATGGGGTAATTGTGCTGTCGCCAGGACTGCTGCCACAAAAATCACCTCGCCCCGTTCCGTCCCCTCTGCCCGTAGCGGCTGCCCCCCAGAAGCTACCTGCCGCCCAAGCGCCTCAGGCTGCGCCCGCTCGACCTGCTTCCCCAACTGCTGCCCAGCCCAGCCAGGGCAGTTTCTCAGTGCCGATTGTCCGGCGAGCGGGCAATACGCCCGTGGTGCGCGTGACGTTTAACGCCAATCAGTCCTTTGACATGATCGTAGACACGGGGGCCAGCGGCACCCTGATCACGCGCCAGATGGCTAGCGCCCTGAACGTGGTTCCTGTCGCCCAGGCCAGCGTAGACACGGCCAGTCAGAAAAACGTCACGTTTCCGCTTGGCTATGTCCAATCGGTAGAGGTGGGGGGAATTGTTGCCAACAATCTGCTGGTGGCCGTGGCCGAGAACCAGCTAGACATTGGGCTGTTGGGCCACGATTTCTTTGGTAACTACGATGTAACGATTCGCCAAAACAGCGTTGAATTCCGGGAGCGCTAGGGGCTGTACGCGCTTTAGCAATCTAATCCTCTAGCGGTTCGGCCTGGGGAGGTTCGGCCTGGGGATGAAACCGGGGATGCAGGAGCGCAGGCACGGGCTGCCCCTGACAAAGGTGCTGTTCGACAATTTGGCTGACGTGGCCGGGGCGAATCTGGCAGTACCAGACGCCTTCGGGAACGACGCGCACGGTGACGCCGGAGGCACATTGGCCCTGACAACCGCTGCCGCTGACAACAACCCCCACAGGAGCCGCAGCCTGGAACGCCTGCAAAACTTCGGCGGCCCCATTGCGGCTACAGGAGCGATATTGGCAAATCAGCACAGCGCGCCGTTTCACCTCGGGCAAATCATTCATGCCTCACCCTGTATATTTGAGGACGATATTTGAGGACAACGACGCTGGAGAGCCACTCTAGCGGATGCCCAAACAGCGATTTAGCAACCCCACCACCGAGCGCTTGAGCTGCTGCCGCTGCCGCCACTGTAGGAAGGCGTTGTTGTAATCTTCTTCGCTGAGCCCGTAGGTTTTCCAGGCGGCCAGTGCCGTCGCAAATCCCAACCCCCAAAGAATCGGCACAACCACCCAGGCGGTCAGCCAGGCGGGGGCCACCAGCGTTAGAGCCGAGAGAAATCCGGCCATGATCCCATAGCGCACCAGCCGTGACTGAAACCGACCCTGCCGCATCCGGTCAAAGCGCTGTCGTTCGGCCAGTTCGCCCTGGCGCAGCACCCACTCCTGCTCAGCCGCGACAATATCGGCAGCGGCAATGTTCAGTTCTGAGGCGATCTCCAGCAGCTGGGAGCGAGTTAGCTCGCCCGTTTCGGCCTGACGCGCAATCGCAATGTTGAGGATTTGCTGGGCGTCTTCAGAGCGGTAGTAGATTTCATTAGGCGTGACAGTCATGATTCGGATTCAGGCGGGTGCAGGAGGACAGCAGACGGGCGGCGAACAAGGGCATCCCGAAGCGATAGATTCAACCCGACGGCAGCGGATCGGCGAACAGCCCCACAGGAGACCTTAGCGCCAAAACCTGGCGGATCGCAGCCAGAAGCCGGTAGAAATTTCCGTCCGGGATCTGGATTATTTACTACTTTACCCTCACTTTAACGAACCCTCTAGCGAATTCTAGGTGGCCCACTGTTTGGCCCGTTCTACGGCCCGCTGCCAGGTGGCAAAACTGTCCTCCAGGGCTGGATTGGGCTGGGGGTAGAAACAGCGATCGACCGGGCGGGAATCCGTCAGGGCGGGGTAGTCCTGCCAGAAGCCAGCAGCCAGCCCTGCCGCAAAGGCCGCACCCTGGGCCGTCGCATCTAGCACTTGGGGCCGCTCGACCGGAATCCCCAGCAGGTCGGCCTGGAACTGCATCAAGAAATTATTCTGACAGGCCCCGCCGTCTACCTTGAGGCCAGCCAGG
>JBJTUI010000698.1:0-9866 GCA_046080625.1 Elainella sp.
GTAGGTCGCTTCAGACGCTTGGCACGAGATTACGAACGCTTAGCCCAAACCTTGGTGGGTTTCCATCTGGTTGCCTTTGTCATCCTGATGCTCAAACGATTTGCGGAGTTGCCAGTTCAAAGTGCATAACACCCTCTAGGCAGGGTTTTACCCCTGTGCCTATTCAATTTACGCTCAATTTGGTTAGACCCAGCTACAGATCATGTGAGGAATGTTTCAACCTCTATAATGCTGTTGGGCTGAAAGAACGATGGCTCCCATAACCTATGCAGAGACCCATGCAGAGATCCACATGATCGGAGCGAGAACCCGGTGCGCAATGTAAAATACGCGATGTAAAATACAATAACAAAGTATGACAAATCGGTATTACCCGCCCAGAAGAGTTTCATGGTATAAGAGGTGGGGATAATCTCACTCAGTCTTTGAACCAGGCTCTATCTGCATTCGTTGAGGTTTTGTGTTTACTGAGGCTTAGACCACAATGTCGTTGAATTTGTCGTTGGATTTAATGTCATTGAGTTGGCGCTGTTCGGAATAACACCGTTTGAGACAGCAGCTTGACTGCTCAGCGATCCTGGCAGCTAGAGTCATGTTGAAAGAGACAAAGCTCGCAGCTGCGGAAATTGGTCTACAGTGCTCTATTAAACAGTGACCTAAAAACAGTGACCTAAAAACAGTAGTCTGAATGGCAGTAGTGATGGTCAAAGGTCAGGTAGCTAAAAGCACGACGGCCAAAAATTGGTCGGCAGACCTGTAGCGTCCTGATCTGAAGGGATCTCCCTGTGATTAAAGGCTTACAGACTTGAGAATGTCTTAAAAATTACCGCCCGAACCAGAATTTTGAGGAAATGAACTTCCCAACCGCAGCAAGCTGCGGGGTATCACTTCGCTTCGCTCAACAGCGTCTGCGCTGTTCTACAGACCGCAGCAAGCTGCGGGGTATGTGACCCAGGGATGTTTAGATCAACTTTATGCTAAACGCGCTAAAAACAGCTCAGTTGAATTCAAGTTCTACCGCGCCGCTGTTTGCAGATAGCAGGCTGACTTCTCGTAGCCTTGCACCCACAGGACTACAGGCTCCCCGCTTTGGCACCCGCTCCCGATTGGAAATTGGTCAGTTTGATCGGGTGTTTTCTTCGTCGGGCAGCGTCAGACGCGATTTTCCCGATGTGTTTCGGTTTGAGTTGACCCGCAACAGGCGGCTGCGAATCTATCTCGGCAATGAGTTTAGCGGCTCTAACAGCAACCGCCGCATGACGGTCGATCTGCTCGATGACCGCACCCTCAGAAGAGTCACTGGCGTCACGATCAACCCCGGTCGTATCGATGCGATTACCCGCAATCTCAATACTGGCACCTATCGCATCCGGATTAGCACCCAGAGCAACGACCGGGGCCGGTATTTCCTGGACATGCTGCGGATATAGAATGCGAGTATAGCAGCAGGGGACATAGCAGCAATCGTCTGCATCGAGAGCAAGCATGGGAATAGTACAGGAATCCGAGCGACGCTACCTTCGCCTCAAGCGCTGGATAGCAATTCTGGCTCTGTTGAATGTGGTGCTGGTGATGTTTAACCTCACCTATCTTCAGCTGCGATCGCTCTATCTCCAGACTGTTCCAGCCGTAGTACAGCTCTACGATCCGGTCAAAGGACTTTATCCTCATCCCGAGACCCAGCGCTATCTGGAGCGAGTGGCCGAGCTAGAGACCCAGTTCGCTCAAGCTGACCCGCCCACTGCGCTTCTGGCCGAGCTGCGCTCCTACAGCCAGCTGCTGGTTCAGGATAACCCGTTCTCTGACGATGCCGAGCTGGAAACGATCCGGCGGCACCTCCAGGTCCGCACCGGGGCTGAATCGGTCTTTGTGGCTTTCGATCGGTTCTGGGAC
Source organism: Elainella sp. (assembly GCA_046080625.1). GTDB lineage: Bacteria > Cyanobacteriota > Cyanobacteriia > Elainellales > Elainellaceae > Elainella. The sequence goes on from JBJTUI010000698.1 coordinate 1,894, forward strand.
GAGGACTATCTCACCCAGCGCGGCTGGCAGGGCGAACTGGGATTTTGGAACCGGCAGATCCGCCCCCTGATGGCAGCCAATTCCTACCGTCAGGTAAATCGGCTGGGGCAGCCAGTCGATTACTTTTGGCTGCTCGATCTGCCGTTTGTCCTGCTGTTTGGCGTCGATCTGGCGATCCGCATCTGGGAGGCACGACAGCGCTTACCGGAGTTGAGCTGGTCGCAGGTGGTGCTGAGACGCTGGTACGACCTGCTGTTGCTGCTGCCCGGCTGGCGCTGGCTGCGGCTGATTCCCGTCACCCTCCGGCTCCAGCAAGTCGGCCTGCTCGACCTGGAGCTTTTACAGAAGGAGGCAAGACGAGATTTTGCGATTGGATTTGCCAGAGATCTAATTGAACTGGTAGGAGTCCAGGCGATCGCCCAGATCCAGGCGGCTGTACAGCGGGGCGACGTGACGCAGTGGTTGCTCTATCCAGAACTGCGCCGAGACTACGTGCAGGTCAACGACCGAAATCAAATTAAAGCGGCTGTCACCCGAATTGGTGACATTGTGATCCACCAGGTGCTGCCCCAGATTCAGCCAGATGTGGAGCTATTGATTAGCTACAACCTGCAATATTTGGTAGATCAACTGCCTGGATATCGCCAGCTCAGGCATGTCCCTGGAGCCGGGCGGCTACCCCAGCAGACTACAGAGCGATTAACCAAGAGCCTGACGAAACAGCTTTATCAGAGCCTGGTGCAAATCTGGTCCGATCCAGAATTGGCGGACCTGTCGGCCCAGCTGATCCAGAGCTTTCGAGATGCGCTGTCGGCTGAGCTACAAAAGAAACAGAACACCGAAGAGATCGAAGCTCTGCTGGTCGAGATGCTGGAAGAAATCAAACTTAACTATGTTAAGGGTGTGACGGAGTCAGAAATTGAGGCGATGGTCAATCAGACGGAACAGCTTTCCCGCAAGCTTAAAACTGAAGAGGCTAAGCTTGACTAAACCCAGGCTGGCTTGGGGAATCCGGAAAACCGGTGCTCGGTTAAGGGGCGCTCGGTTAAGGGGCGCTCGGTTAAGGGATAGTGGCGCTTTTTCATATCAGTTTCATATATTTCTGTTCTAGGGTAACTCCGTGCTATTGAGGCCACCAACGCATTCACTCTCTGAGAGCGTACCTTTACTGCGATAGATTCCTGTCGTACTATCTATGATAGGAATTGCAAAATTCGAAGAATGGCTGTACTAGTCGTGAATGTACTAGTCGTGAATGTGCTAGTCACGGTGCCGGTCGCGAATGCACTAGTCGCGAATGTACTAGATCATAAATGCACTGGCCACGAATGCCCTATCATTCGGATGAATTAGATTCAGGTAGATGAAGTAGGCAGGCTCAATTGAACTAGAGGCACCTGGGAGTAGAGATAGTCTGCCCTCTGGCGGGGGCTGCACCCCCAGGACTCTACTGCCCCAGAACTCCACTATACGAGAAATCACTATACGAGAAATAATTTCACCTGGTTGGTGGTAGATGTAATAATCAGAATGTATTGAGCAGAATGTATTATCAGAATGTATTGAGCAGAACATATTAAGCGGAGATTGTCCATGCACGGTCTCAAGTCAATTGCTGTAAACCAATTGCTCTAAGTCAATTGCTTACGGGTTTACCTATTGTAGGCCAGTCGGCAAAATTCATTCTGCCGAGGAATTGTCAAGTCGTCAGAACTGTTGCACCATACGTCTGTTGGCCTAGATGCAAGTGCTATTCTAAAACCTATGAAAAACCTCAAGGGCAAGACTGCTTTAATCACCGGAGCCAGTTCAGGGATTGGTCAGGCAATCGCCGTCCGCATGGCCCAGGAGGGATGCAACATCGCGATTAACTACCGCAGTAAGCCCGACGAGGCCCAGCGAACCGAGGCCACAGCCTTGCAAAAAGCCAGCGAAGCAGGGAACTCGGTGCAGTCGCTGCTGGTCCAGGGCGACGTTGCTCAGGAAGAGGACGTGCTGCGAATTATTGGCACCACAATTGAGAAGTTTGGCGGCCTCGATATCTTGATCAATAACGCTGGTATCCAGACGGAAACGCCTTCCCACGAGATTTCTGCCGAGCAGTTTGATCGAATCTTGGGCGTCAATTTACGCGGTGCCTACCTCTGTGCCCGGGAAACAATCAAGCACCTACTGGCCCAGCAGCGTTCGGGAGTGATTATCAACGTCTCCAGCGTCCATGAGGTGATTCCTCGCCCCCAATATCTCAGCTATGCGATCAGCAAGGGCGGCATGGGCAGTATGACCAAAACCCTGGCCCTGGAATATGCCAATCGCGGTATCCGCGTCAATGCAATTGCGCCCGGAGCCACCGTCACGCCGATCAACGAAAGCTGGACGGAAGACCCGGAGCAAAAGGCTGTGGTAGAGAGCCACATTCCCATGGGTCGCGCTGGCACGACAGATGAAATGGCGGCAGCGGCGGCTTTTTTAGCCTCCGATGAGGCAGCCTACATCACGGGCCAGACCCTGTTTATCGACGGAGGGCTGACCCTCTATGCCGATTTCCGCGAAGCTTGGTCAGCCTAGCGGTTATTGAAGCGTTTATGTATTGAAGCGTTTATGACCCAGACAGTTATGACCCAGACAGTGCTGTAAATCAACCCCTGTTATCCAGTCCGATCATCCCCTTAGCCCCTTCTATCCCCTACCCCCCCGAGGCATCTATGAGCGCAGAATCCCGTCGTTTAGACGAAAACCGGTCTGGCAAAGTCGATTGGTACAAATGGGGTCCCTACATGAGCGAACGCCAGTGGGGCACGGTGCGCGAAGACTACAGCAATGATGGCAACGCCTGGAACTATTTCCCCCACGATCACGCCCGCTCTCGCGCCTACCGCTGGGGAGAAGACGGGCTGGGTGGTGTGACGGACAGCCACAACCTGCTCTGTTTTGCCCTAGCCCTCTGGAACGGCCAGGATCCAATTTTGAAAGAGCGACTATTTGGCCTGACCAACAGCGAGGGCAACCACGGCGAAGATGTGAAGGAGTACTACTTCTACCTCGACAGCACGCCGACCCACTCCTACATGAAGTATCTCTACAAATATCCCCAGGCCAAATTTCCCTACGACGATCTGGTGGCCACCAATCGCCAGCGCAACCGCTACGAGCCAGAATACGAGCTGCTGGATACGGGGATTTTTGACGACAACCGCTACTTCGATGTGTTTGTTGAATATGCTAAAGCCGATGCTGAAGATCTGCTAATCAAAATCAGTATTGCCAATCGCGGCCCTGAAGCTGCTCCGCTGCACCTCTTACCCACCCTGTGGTTTCGCAACACCTGGTCCTGGGCAAACGGTGGCGCTAAGCCAGTGTTGACTAAAGTTGAAGGGACAGGCAATAGCGTCGTGCATGCCTATATCACCGATACGCTGCTGACCCAATATATTGAAGACTACTACCTCTACTGCGATGGGGTGGTGCCGCTGCTGTTTACCGAGAACGAAACAAACCATCAGCGGATTTTCGGTACGGACAATGGCAGCCTCTACGTCAAAGACGGCATCAACAACTATCTGCTCCACGGCGAGCAGAATGCGGTGAACCCGGCCAGCATCGGCACCAAAGTCTCGCCCCACTACGAGCTGATGATCGAGGCAGGAGAAACTCAAGTGATTCGCCTGCGGTTGGCCAAAGCCGCTCCATCGCAGCTCTCCACGCCGTTTGGGGCAGAATTCGAGCAGGCATGGAGCAAGCGACTGGCCGAGGCCGACGAGTTCTACAACACAGTGATTCCGCCCGCCGTGCAGGCTGACCCCGACCGGGCCAACGTGCTGCGTCAGGCCTTCGCGGGCATGATGTGGACCAAGCAATATTTCTACTACGACCTGGGCCAGTGGCTGCGGGAGCGCGGCATTACGCCTTGGACGCCGATCAACCAGCGCAAGCATATCCGCAACAGCGACTGGTTTCACATGCAGAATGACGATATCGTCTCCATGCCCGACAAGTGGGAATACCCCTGGTATGCCGCCTGGGATCTGGCCTTTCATGTGATTCCGATTAGCCTGATCGACCCGGATTTTGCTAAACAACAGCTGATGCTGATGCTGCGGGAAGATTACCTGCATCCCAACGGCCAGATCCCGGCCTACGAGTGGAATTTTGGTGACGTGAATCCGCCCGTGCACGCCTTCGCCACCTGGGAGATCTACACCCGCGACCGGGAGCGCAACAATGGCGTCGGCGATATTGACTTCCTCAAATACGCCTTTTCTAAGCTCGTGATCAACTTTACCTGGTGGGTGAACCGCAAGGACGAAGGCGGCAACAATATCTTCCAGGGCGGCTTTTTGGGTCTGGACAACATCGGCGTGTTTGACCGCAGCGCTCCTCTGCCGACAGGCGGCTACCTGGATCAGGCAGACGGCACCGCCTGGATGGTGTTTTTCAGCCAGCGGATGCTGCAAATTGCGGTTGAGCTGGCCCTGCACGATCCGCTCTACGAAGACTTCGCAATCAAGTTCTTTGAGCATACGATGTGGATCGCCGGAGCGATGGACCGGATTGGGGTACACCAGGATGAACTCTGGGATGAAGAGGACGGCTTCTTCTACGATGTGCTGCAATTTCCCAACGGGGATTCTACCCGGCTCAAGGTGCGTTCGCTGGTCGGTCTGCTGTCGCTCATGGCCGTTTCGGTGTTTCCCCAGGACGCCTTTGATAAACTGCCCTACTTCAAATCTGTGGCCGAGAAGTTTATCATGCAGCACCCGGAGCTAACGCACAACGTTCACCTGCCAAACCAGCTGGGCGAACGCAACCGGCTGATGCTGGCGATTGTCAATCAGGACAAGCTACGCCGCCTGCTCTCTCGCATGCTGGACGAGTCGGAATTCCTCAGCGACTATGGCATCCGCTCCCTGTCGCGCTATCACCTGGAACACCCCTACTGCTTCTACCACAACGGTCAGGAATATAAAGTCAGCTATGTGCCCGGTGATTCGACTTCGGGAATGTTTGGCGGCAACTCCAACTGGCGCGGCCCGATCTGGATGCCGGTGAATCTGCTGCTGCTGCGGGCGCTACTCCAGCTCTATAGCTTCTACGGCGACGGCTTCACGGTTGAATATCCCACCGGCTCAGGCGAGCAAAAAACCCTGTATGAGGTAACGGCCTGCATCAGCGAACGGCTGGTCGGGATTTTCCTCAAGGACGAGGCGGGGCGGCGTCCGGTCTACGGCACTGCCGAAAAGTTCCAGACCGACCCCCACTGGCAGGATCTGATTCTGTTCTACGAGTATTTCCATGGCGACACCGGAGCCGGCGTGGGCGCGAGTCACCAAACCGGCTGGACGGGCTGTATTGCGCGGCTCATTCAGGCGCTGGGCTACTTCACACCCGAAACCGTGCTGGATACAATGACGCCGGGAGAGATGGCCAAATACCGGATCTAGGATTGACTCATTTCTCTCTCTAATCCGGCCCGCTGCATCTGGCCCATGGAGTTCTGTCCCTATGGGCCAACCTGTCCAAACCTGCCCCAATCCCAATTTTCTGTGAACCTGCCTAGCCTGTGAACCTGCCTAGAAAGAGGGGCGTGGGGACGGAGTCCCCACAAGGGGGCTGCGCTCCTTTGACACCCATTTATTCTGTGCAGCCTCAAAAAGAATTGGTATAACTGCTGCTCTAACAGGGCCAAACTCACAATAGCTAACATGGCTACAGTCAAACTACAACGGTCAAACTCACAATAGCTAACATGACAACGGCTATAACCACGACTGCCCAAATCGCCCTGACCGCCCGCGCCCGTTTGGGAGAATGTCCGGTTTGGGATGCCAAGCGCCAGCGGTTGTTCTGGGTCGATGTCTACAACCATCGGGTGCATCAGTTTGATCCGGCAACCGGCACCGATCGCTATGTCGATACGGGCGATGTGGTGAGCGCCTTGGTGCTGACCCAGGACGACCGGCTGCTGATTGCTCTAGGCAACCGTCTGGCCTATCTGGATCTGGATTCGGGCGCGGTAGAAACCCTCTGCCAGGTCGAGTTCCCCCATCCCGACACCCGCTTCAACGACGGCAAATGTGATCCCCAGGGCCGGTTCTGGATCGGTTCGGTCAGCCAGGTGCCCGAGCAGGCCACGCTCTACCGCTATGACCCGGACGGCAGGCTGGAGCTGATGGAAACCGGCCTGACTATTTCCAATGGCCTGGGCTGGAGCCCCGATGGTGCCACCTTCTACCTGACCGATTCGGCCCCCCACAAAATCTACGCCTACGACTTCGAGGGCGAGACGGGCCAGATCCGAAATCGCCGGGTGCTGATTGATCTGAGCCCGGAGGAGGTGGAGCCAGATGGCCTGACGGTAGACCAGCAGGGCAATATCTGGACGGCCCTCTGGAACGGCTGGGCCTTGGCCTGCTTCGACGCCCAGGGCCAAGAACTCCAGCGGCTGAAACTGCCCGTGCAGCGGCCCACCAGCGTCACGGCGGGCGGTGCGGACCTAACTGACTTCTACATCACCTCGGCTTCGGTAGGGCTGAGCCAGCAGGAAATTCAGCAGGGCTTCTACGCTGGAGATCTGTTTCAGTTCGCCGCTCCTGTGGCGGGTCTGCCCACCCAGCGGTTTGGTAAAGCGTTCAGTAAATAATTTGGCAAATCATTAGGCAAACAGAGCGTTTCACTCTAGATTAATTGAGTAATCTATGTGGTGTGAGACATGAAGTTTAGCTCTAAATTTGGCTCTAAGTCTGGCTCTAAGTCTGGCTTTCCATGCGCTGTCCAGTCTTGGCGCAACGGCTGGCGACTCACTGGCTCGCTGGTTATTCTGATCAGCACCAATCTGGCTGTCCCAGGCTTTGCCCAATCCGCTGCCCAATTGGTTCCACTCCCCTCCCAACCGTTGCACATGGCTCAAGCCTCTTCACTCACCGGCAACTGGCGCTTGGCCAACATGACCGCTGGCAACCTGCCGACGCCGATGCTGCCGGTAGGGGAACTTACCCTCGAATTTGCCGATGGCCAGGTAGGCGGGTCAGGAGGCTGCAACCGATTCAGGGGCGGCTACGAAACCACCAACCAGAGCCTCAGCATTGGCCCCCTCGCCTCCACCTTCAAAGCCTGCGAACAGTCGATCATGACGCAGGAAATGCGCTATTTGCAGGCGCTTCAGGGCGCTCAAAGCTACGAGATCAGCGATAAAGGACTGACCATCAGCTACCAAACCGATGAGGGCGCGGGTGTTTTGCGCTTCGTTCAGGCAGAAGCTGAAACCGGAGGGGCACCAGAAAGCACCCCAGAAGGCACTCAAGGCACTCAAGAAGGCGTCCGGGGGTTGTGGTAGCTGTCAGCTCTACCCAGCAGAAATTTGAGGCTGCGCCACCTGTCCGAGATCTAGCCGTTTTGAGCGATTGGGTTGAGATAGATTTGCAGTCTACGGATATTAGGCGGAAAACACGACTATCAGGTCGTGACAACCGTCCCGTTTAGCCAGAAGGTAAGCAGGAGGTGAGGAAAACCAGACGAATTGGGGGTGATTCTGGTCTATTGAATCCTAAACTCCTACGAGACAATCAGGTCTAGCAGCGCGAATGTTACGGCTAATGCTAAAGCAAGACTGAGGCAAACAAATCAAGGCATCGCGGTTGACCGTTCTCTCGTCTTTACCAGGAATTGCTTCTATGGAGTCTTGTAAAAATAACCTGAGCAGGCAAGGGGCTTAAGCCCCTTGTTCAAGCCAGTAGACCGATCCAGGTGATCAACTTATTCGTACAAGCTGCCTATGCAAACAGCAGCTCGCTCGCAATCGACCTATGCCACCTTGATTGATCGGGTCAAAGCATGCCAGGTTGAACAGGTGACGATTCATCCCCGGCGGATCGACTACGACCTCAAGTCGGAATTTGGCGGCCAGCAGTATTACACCCAACCCGGCGGTCCTGTGGCTGATCTGACTGCGCTTCTGCTCCAGCACAACGTCAAGT
>JBJTUI010000699.1:0-6670 GCA_046080625.1 Elainella sp.
TGACCACAATGCCCGTATCCACAATGCAGGGGGCAGGCAGTTTGGTGTTTCCAGAAAGATGATCGTAGCTCATAGACAAACAAGCCTTGGTCGAACTCAGACCCTAGTGTTGGTGACTGCCAACATGAGGTGAAAAATTGACTCGAATGGTTTTTTGAGGATGCTGATTGAATGCTAACCGCTGTATAACGGCTGGGAGTAATACTGAGAACTGATGCAGCTGGTGGTTCGCCGCCTGATGTTCAGCTAGCCCAGAGGATAATTTGAACCCAGCAGCCCGAACTTCTACCCAGCAAGACGCTGTTTTAGCTAGCTTTTTGAGTGAGCCGTTACCCTATGCGCAGATGCCCCACGAGCCTGAGCAAATGTCTAGAGTACCTGCACCCCGATCTTGAACTGAAATTTATTAACTCTTGAGTTCAAACATTCCGAATAGGAGTTGGATTCAAACGAAAAAGCGTAGAAGAACTTGGACGGACAAATTAGATGGGCAAGGTCAAGGAAGCTTCTATCTAGGTCAGACGATTTTGTTGCTACCGAGTGCGGAACGGTTCCGACTAGCCTGACTAAACCCGAGCCAGTCGCAAATGTCTGGGCGAGAATGGCTTAAAGCCTCGAACTATTGACAACGTAGTTATTGCAACTTATCGCAACTCATTGCAACGTATTAACGACTCTGATGTTTGTGATGACCTGATGCTTAATAACTAGCTTATCTCAGAAATTTTCCCAATCCCTTAGCAGAATCTACGGAATTTTGATTGGATCGACTCCCCGGCGCTAGGCCGCGTCTGGAAGAACTGGACCTGGAAGAACTGGGCTTAGAAGAATTGGAACAGCCTGAAATTGGAATTGAGTCTTTTCTAACCTAAATCCCATTATTGCCGCAAGTTAGTTCTGTAAATTCGGTCACAGCGCTGAATCTTTTTAAAGATGCTGATGCTACCATTACTAGCCAGAACTCAGGCTGTTTACCCCCGTCCAACTTTTGGTCAAGCCTCTAGATGAGCTCCTGGGTGAGCCTGCCCCCCTGCTAAAGCCGCCTGCTAAGGCTCCAGGTCTTGCTATTCCCCGGCCAACTCTCTGCCCTGTCAATTCTCTCGCCAATTTATAACCGGCAAAACGCCAGTGCTCTCTTCATTTCTCGCGGCTCTTGCCTTCTATACCCGTCTGCCGGTACCGACGGCCATGGCGCTTCAGTTTGAGCGGGTGGCTCGTCTGGCCCCGGTGGTGGGGGTGTTGATTGGGGCCGCTCTGGCGGGGTTGGACTATGGCCTCAGCAGCCTAGGGGTGCTGCCTCTGGCCCGTAGCGCTGTTGCTGTAACGGTTTGGGTGGCAATAACCGGCGGTTTGCATCTGGACGGGGCAATTGATGCTGCCGATGGACTGGCGGTGCCCGACCCCGATCGCCGCTTGACGGTGATGACCGAGAGCACGGTCGGAGCCTTTGGTGTGATTACGGTGGTGATTTTGCTGCTGCTCAAGACAGCGATGCTGGCCAGCCTCATGTCAGCTAGCCTCATGTCATCCAGCTTCAGCGAAACCGCACCTCTAGGGTTAATGCTGCCCCTAGCGGCGGGCTGGGGCCGCTGGAGCCAGCAGGTGGCAATCGCCAGCTTCCCCTACCTGAAGCCCATGGGCAAGGGCGCGTTTCACAAGGCGGCTCTGCCCTCGATTTGGCAGACGCTGCCCTCCCTACTGCTGCTGTTGGGCCTGAGTGCGCTGCCGCTGGCCTTCTGGGCAGGGCTTGGCAATACCTCAGCTGGCAGCCTGGGGCAGGTGGCTCTCCAGAGTTTGCACTTGGCCGCAGGCGCGGGGGTGGCCACAGGCGTAGCGATTTGGTTTGGCCGACAGTTTGGTGGCCATACGGGCGATACCTACGGAGCCGTGGTGGAATGGACAGAGGCTCTGGTTCTGGTGCTCTGGGTGCTGCCGGTGGGGCGGGGCTGAGATGGCCTTTTGGCTCAATCCGACTGCTGCCCGACTGCTGCCCAGCTTGGTGTCAGCTTGTTGACAGCCCAGCTTGTTGACAGCCCAGCTTACTGTCGGGGACAACCCAGCGGGCCGCTTCCCTGCTATCCTGAAAATTAACAGAACTTAACACATCTATCTGGCCTAGCTTCTATGAAGTGCATTATTAACCGTCGCGCCCAGTTTTCGGCCAGCCATCGCTACTGGTTGCCGGAATTGAGCGAGGCTGAGAACAGGGAGCGGTTTGGCCGCTGTGCCCAAGCGCCCGGCCACGGACATAACTACGTCCTCTATGTGGCGATGGAGGGCGATCTGGACGAGTACGGCATGGTGCTCAACCTGTCGGACGTGAAGCAGGTGATCAAACGAGAGGTGACGAGCCAGCTCGATTTCGCCTACCTCAATGACGCTTGGCCGGAATTTCAGCAAACCCTGCCCACCACCGAAAACATGGCGCGGCTGATCTGGCAAAAACTAGCGCCTCACCTGCCGCTGGTGAATATTCAACTGTTTGAACATCCTGAACTTTGGGCCGACTACGAGGGAAACGGTATGGAAGCTTACTTGACCATTAGCACCCACTTTAGCGCTGCGCACAGACTGGCCCGGCCCGATCTGTCGTTTGAGCAAAACTCTGAAATCTATGGCAAATGCGCTCGCGTCAATGGCCATGGCCACAACTACCACGTTGAGATCACGATCAAGGGCGAAATCGACCCTCGCACCGGCATGATTGCCGACCTAGTAGCCTTCCAGAAAGCGGTAGACGATTTGGTAGTGGAACCGCTAGATCACACCTTCCTCAACAAGGACATCCCCTACTTCGAGCAGGTGGTGCCCACCGCTGAAAATATTGCGGTTTACATCCGCGACGTTCTGGTCGAGCCGATTCGCCAGATTGGAGCCCAGCTGCACAAGGTCAAGCTGATCGAAAGCCCCAACAACTCCTGCGAGGTCTACTGCGTCAGCCCGGAGCAGGGAGCCGGTCAGACCCAGGCGCGCGTTTTGGTGCAGGCTTAGGCGCGAAGCCAGATTCAACCCGTGTAGCACTAGGACAAGTGGAGCGGTAGGACGAATAGTGAAGCAGGACGCCGTGCAGCCCCCTCGGAGCGAAGGGCAGAACCTCTCGGTTTTGAGATGTGGCTACAAACCCGGGGGGCTAGAAGTTCTGGGCTAGCCTCCGACTGCACGAAACCCTGCTGGACTGGGTGCCTGATTCAGGTAAGTTGCACCCTACTGTTCTGTATTGGATCGAACGACTCAAGTTATTCAGGGTTTGGAGCTAGGGCGCGTTGCTAAGCCGGAGTCTTGCTTTGAAGAATCGCTAGACTCAAGGGGGAGACGCCTGTAAACCGCTCTGGGAAGCGTGAATCGCGCAAATAAGTTCCACAGATGAATCGCACAATTGTTTGGTTTCGCCGGGATCTGCGGATTTCTGACCACCTGCCGCTCTATCGGGCAGCCCGACGTGGCGCGGTGATTCCGGTGTTTGTGCTGGATCGGGCCTTGCTTCACCACCCCGAGACGGCGGCGGCGCGGGTGCAGTTCATGCTGGAATCGCTGAAATCTCTGGATCAGGATCTCCAGAGTCGAGGCGGGCGACTGATTGTGCGGTCGGGCGATCCGGAGCTGGTGCTGCCGGAGCTGGTGCGCCAGACCCAGGCCGAAGGTATCTACGCCTACATCGACTACGAGCGGATCTATGGCCGGGTGCGCGATGGCCGCCTTAACCGGGCTTTGGCCGACCAGCAGCTGAAAATTCACTGGTTTGAGCCAGCGGCAGGCACGGCAGACCTGATCGCCTATCCGGACTATCGCCAGTTTTGGAACAGCGAGATCCAGGCCGAGCTGACGCCGACGCCGTCCCAGATCCAGGTGCCGCCCGACGTGGTCAGCGAACCCATCCCCAGCCTGGTCGATTTGGGACTTGAGGCCGACGGCAAGCCCCTGCCGCCTGCTGGCACCGAAGTGGCCCGCCAGCTGCTAGGCCAGTTTGCTGAGCAGAAAGTGAGTCGCTACTACTGGGAATTATCCTATCCGGGCGCTGAAGCTACGACCGGCATCAGTCCCCACCTCAAATTTGGGGCAATTTCCCCCCGCGAATGCGTCCAGATCGCTCGGCAGTGGGAGCTGTCCCCCAAGGCAGAACGCAGTCGGCAGCAACTGATTGCCCGGTTGCGCTGGGGCAGTGGCTTTGCCCAGCGGTTTCGCTATCTGCCCCAGTTGGAACTGCGCTCGCTCTATAGGGTGTTCGACACCGCGCCTGACAAGTCGGGCTGGCAGGACGAAACCCTCTACCGGGCCTGGCAGGACGGTCAGACGGGTTTTCCAATTGTGGACGCGGCGGCTCGGTGCTTGCAGGCGACGGGCGGCTGGAAAGCCCTCAACTTCCGCTCGCGAGCAATTTATGCCAGCTTCCTGAGCAATTTGCTGGGGTTGGACTGGCGGCTGGGAGCTCTACACTTCATGCGGCACCTGATCGATGGCGACTGCCCGATCGACCACTACCAGTGGGCCATGCAGGCTGGCGTGACCCACTGCATCGACAAGAGCTGGACGCGGATCTATAACCCTGGTCAGGTAGCGGTGAACCGCTGTGACCCGGAGGGCCAGTTTATCAAACGCTGGCTGCCGGAACTGGCCCACCTGCCGCTCCACCAACTGGGCACACCGCCGCCCGTACAGGGCTATCCTGCCCCAATCCTGGACTACCGTCAGGCCCGCCAGCGCCGGGTCAAACAGCTAGAACAGCAGCGACAGCAGCTGCGGGGGCAGGAGAATTTGCTGCCCGATCTGGCTCGCCTGCCCGCTTCCCTGGTGCCGTTTGGCAGCGACCGCTTTGCCAGCGAAACCGCCTGGGCCAACCTCGAACCCAGCCCATCGGATCTGTTTCCTGCGCCGCTCGACCTGGATAGCCTCGACTTTGAGCAAGCGGTTCTGCTGCGCACCTGGTTTGTGGCCCATGTCGAAATTCAGCCGCACCGGGGCCAATCGGCTAACCAGTCAGCTAAACGGCAGGCAGGCCGTCGGCAGCGCCAGAACAGTCCCTACATCCAGCTCAGTCTGCTCTAGTCGGGGATCTGGGGCCAGAGTTCAGCTGCTCAGCACGTCCTTGAGGGCATAGACCACCTGCTCCTGCTGGGCTTCGGCTAGCTCTGGGAACATGGGTAGGGATATTACCTCCTGGGCGACCTGTTCGGTCACGGGCAGGCTGCCCGCCTGATAGCTCAGGGAGGCATAGACGGGCTGGAGATGCAGCGGCAGCGGGTAGTAGAGGGCGGTGCCGATGCCGCGCTGCTGGAGCTGGGCGCGCACTTGGTCGCGATAGGCGGCTGGATCGGGTTCGGTGGGGGACTGCACCCGGATGGTGTACTGGTTCCAGACCCCTTCTCCGCCCGGCAGGCCGATTGGGGTGATCAGATGCGGCAGTGGGGCCAGCCAGTTCTGGTAGCGGGCCGCAATCTGACGGCGACTGGCGTTCCAGGTATCGAGATGCCGCAGTTTAATTTGCAAAATCGCGGCTTGGATGGCGTCGAGTCGGCTGTTGACGCCGATTTCTTCGTAGCGATAGCGCTGGACTTGGCCGTGGTCGCGCAGGCGGCGCAGCCGGGCGGCTAGCTCGCGGTCTTGGGTGGTGATTGCGCCCCCGTCGCCGCAGGCTCCCAGATTCTTGGTGGGGTAGAAGCTGAAGCAGCCGATCTGGCCAATGCTGCCGGTTACTGCTCCGGCCCAGGTGGCCCCGGTAGACTGGGCGCAGTCTTCAATCACCCAGAGCCCGTGGGTTTGGGCTAGGGCGATCAGGCGGGTCATGTCGAGCGGCTGGCCAAACAGATGCACCGGAATGATCGCCTTGGTGTGGGCCGTGATCGCGGCTTCTACCCGCTCCAGATCGAGATTGAAGGTGGCTGGCTCGATGTCTACAAAGACCGGCGTCGCCCCCACGGCGCTGACGGTTTCGGCGGTGGCAAAAAAGGTAAAGGCGCTGGTGATCACCTCGTCGCCTGGGCCAATGTTGAGGGCTCGCAGGGCCAGGTAGAGCGCGTCGGTGCCGGAATTACAGCTAACGCAGTCAGAAGTACCAATATAGGCCGCAAACTGCTGTTCAAAGGTTTCGACGGTTGTGCCGCCAATATAGCGACCGGAGGCCAAAACCTCCTGGACGGATTGCCCGACTTCGGCGGCAAGCAGCTTGTACTGCTGACCCAACTCAAACGCAGGAATAGAACTCACTCGCTTACACCACACCTCACAACTAAACGGCCTGTCATTTCAGCCTGAATCATCTTTACCATGTTTTGTGAGTTCTACCACGTTCTACAGCAGCGAAATTGGGCCATAGGTAGCTGGGTTTAATCCCCCCAAACATGAGATGAGGGGTGGCAGAGGGCTGGTCTTCTGCTGGGGTCGCAGTCCCCAAAATCTCCACTCTTCGACAAATCAACCCACTTAGCAGAACCTAGCCAGCCGAGAAGACGTTTCAAAATTGGAAACCAGCCCGATGGCCTGCTGATTTTCCCTTTTAATCAAGCTAGAGTTCGGTTCCCGAACAGATATATGCCGCTCCGGTATATGCCGCTCCGGGCTAGGGCACCGTCGCACTGACAGATCTCACAGCTTCGCAGGTCAGAGCGATTTTGCCCCGGCCCCTTTTCTGGGCTGCTCCCCGTTTGGGTTGGCAGAATAACGCTGCGGAACCTGA
>JBJTUI010000700.1:0-6924 GCA_046080625.1 Elainella sp.
CAAATTTGGCGGCAGCTTCGCCTCCCAGCTCACCCAGCAGGTGTTGAAGGAACTGGCCGACAGCAACCTGTTTTCTGGGTCTGGTCAGCGGGCGCTGGAAATTCTCTACAAAGAGCTGTCCTGGAAAAATACGATGAGCGCCATGCGCTAAGCTGCTATTGAGACATTTAGCCCGGCTCTGAATCTCAGCTTACGTTTGAGGCTAGCTTTCCCATGGTGTTAAAATCTCGCTTCCCCCAAGTGCCGACCCATCTCAGCCTCGACGAACAGCTGGCTATGGGCAAAGCACTGCGCGATCGCGTGCCTCGCTCCAGCCATGCCGACTGGCAGCCCCGGCCAGATCGCCCTGACCCGATCACGCTTCTGGAACAGTCGAGTCAGGACCGCATCAGCAGCCTGATCCCGATCCGCTATGGCCGCATGAGTCAGTCGGCTTTTGCCTTTTTACGCGGGGCAGCCAGCATCATGACGGCAGACCTGGCCCAAACGCCAAACACGGGCATCCTGGTTCAGAGCTGCGGCGACTGCCACATCAGCAATTTTGGCGGCTACGGCACCCCAGAGCGCAATTTGGTGTTTGATGTCAACGACTTTGACGAAACCCTAGCCGCCCCCTGGGAATGGGATTTGAAGCGCTTGGCGGCCAGTGCCGTCGTAGCCAGCCGCCTGACATCGCTATCCTCAAAGCAGGCCGAAGCTCTGGCCGAGGCAGTGGCCTGCTCCTACCGCACCCAGATCCGCAGCTATGCCGAGATGCCAATTCTGCAACTCTGGTATGCCCACCTCGACGACAGCCAGCTGCTCAAAATTGCTGACAGCGCCGCCGCCCGCAAGCAGCTCGAAAAAACCCTCGACAAAGCCCGCACCACTTCTTCCGCCTCAATGTTGCCCAAGCTGACCGAACAGGTTGACGGCAGACGCCAGATTATTGATCAACCGCCGCTAGTCGGCCATACCGCCCCCGGAGAGGCTTTTGAGCAGGAAATGGCTGCGGTGTACGACCAGTATTGTCAGAACGTCCGCAATGACCTGAAAGCACTGTTGGGCCACTATCAGTTGGTGGATATCGCCATGAAGGTCGTGGGCGTGGGCAGTGTGGGACTGCGCTGTGCCATTCTGCTGCTGATGGCGGGAGACGATCCGCTGTTTCTGCAAATCAAGCAAAGTCGCCAGTCGGTGCTGGAGCCATTTTTGGCGAAAAGTCAGTATAGCAACCAGGGCCAGCGGGTCGTGACGGGGCAGCGGCTGATGCAGGCAACCAGCGATATCTTTCTGGGCTGGGCCAGTTCAACCGCAGGCCCAGACGGCCTCACCCGCGACTTCTATGTGCGACAGCTGCGGGACATGAAACTGTCGATTGATCTCTCAACCCTGTCGGCTGACGAGCTGGTGCGGTATGGCAAACTTTGTGCCTCGGCTCTGGCCCGCGCCCACGCCCGCTCCGGGAAGGCTGCCCTGATCAGCGGCTATCTGGGCGATAGCGACAAGTTTGACCGGGCCTTGGCCCAATTTGCCCTGGCCTATGCCGAACAAACTGAACGGGACTACGCTGCCCTGGTGGCGGCAGTTCAGTCGGGTCGCCTGTCTGCCGAGGCCGATTCGGGTAAGCCTCTGGCCTAGCCAATGGTTGCCGCCCAGTTCATTGCTGGACAGTTCATTGCTGGACAGTTCATTGCCGGACAGTTCACGGTTGAGCCAGTCTGCCAGCTTTTTCTCACAGAATTTTCTCTCAACTAGTACATTTGCTTTGCAAATTAGTACATTTGATCTACAATAGCTGCAAGTCGGCCTAATCCAGCGGTTTGCGGTCCTGGACCGGTTTAATCGCCGCAATTTTTGGGTGCCGATTCTTTGGGTACCAATTTTACTATTCCATCTCTCTCACCCAGTCCCCCCTGCCCAGCCTCCTTTATCCAGTTCCCCTTGCCCAGTCCCCCTTGCATAGTGGTGAATACGTCATGGTTCAGTTTCAACCTTCCCATCGCCCCGTCGCCGCAACGCCTGCTCGTCGCCCCAAATCGGCTCGTAAAATCAGACGTCGTAAAACCCTGTCTAGCGAACTGCTGCGCTGGGCGGTGATCACAGTCCTCCTGGCTCTGGGCAGCAAGCTGTTTGCCAGTAACCCCAATCGCTCCGAGTCCTGGCTATATGAACCCCAGCCTTCCGACCCCGTTGCTAGCGCTCCAGTTGGACCAGCCAACGGGCCAGCTTATGGATCGCCTGATGGATCAACCAATCCGCTAGAGCGGCTGCCGGGATTTAATGCCCTGGGTCGCCAGTTTAGCAATAGCCCCTTCGGGCAACTGCCGTTTGGCCAGCGCGATCCAGACCTGCCGCCCAACATTCCCCAGACGATTGCCGACGCCAACCGCTCGGTGGTGATGCTGAAGGGCCGGGGTGCCGTGGGCTCCGGGATCATTCTGTCGCCCGATGGCTTAATTTTGACCAACAGCCATGTGGTGCAGGGCGGTGGGAACGGCGGCTGGCGAGTGCGCCTTTCGGATGCCCAGGAGCTACCGGCCACGGTGGTGAATCCCGGTGCTGGCCAGGGCGATATCTTTCGCGATCTGGCTCTGGTGAAGATCGACGGCGCAACTGGGCTGCCGGTCGCCAGACTGTCTCAGGGCCGCCCCCAGGAAGGCGAGGCCGTTTGGGCGATTGGGGCTCCTTATGCCCGTCCTGAAGTCGTGACTCAGGGCGTCCTGCGGCAGCTCACCCAGGACGGGATTATTCTGACCAGCGCTGAGGTGCATCCCGGCAATTCGGGCGGTCCTTTGCTGAACCAGTCTGGTGAGGTGATTGGCATCAATACAGCAGTCAATCCCCAACTGCCCGACGATGCCAAAACGGTGGCGATCTCAACTGCTTTGGTCGAGAAGAATTTGGCCCGCCTCGCCTCAGGGGTGCCGATGTCCGAGCCGATGCCTCCGGGCGGTTCCGGGGTGCCGGGTAGCTTCGGGAGACCGGACCTGGGTGGGCCTAGGTTCGGAGGACCGGGTATGGGCGGGCCTGGGTTTGGGGGTCCGGGTATGGCTGGTCCTAGCCTGCCTCCCGGTGCCATGCGGCCTCCGTTTCCCCAGAGCGGGATGGAGGGCGAACCCTGCCCCTAGATCGTTTGACCCGTTAGAGCGGCATGAGCATCATCGCACCCATTCGCTTCCCCGCCAGCCTGGAGGAAGGAGAAGTGGCTATTTTTGAAGCAAATGACCCACTAATAGGACGTCACCAGCACTTCGCCAATCTTGCCGCGCTTTTGGGCGTTCGAGTTGATGGCGCGGCTAGCCGAGATTGAGTGAATCGAAAAATCTTGGTAGAGGTGGCGAATAAACGGACAGTCGGAATTAGACAACATCACCTTGACGCCCCGCTGGGCCAGTTCGGTGAACAGATCGCGCAGCCGCTCCTGATCGGTTTGGCTAAAGGCGTAGCGATTGTATTCCGTGAAGCGACTCGTGAGGCTGATCGGGTGGTAGGGCGGATCAAAATAGACAAAATCCCGGCTGTCCTGGGCCTGGTTCCGCACCTGGTCAAAGGGCTGCTCCGTAATCTGGGCCGACTGCAAAGCCTGGGCGGCGGCCCGCAGCAGCTCTGGGTGGCAAATTTTGGGGGCTTTGTAGCGGCCCATCGGCACATTGAACTGTCCCTTAGAGTTTTCGCGGTAGAGGCCGTTGTAGCAGGTTTTGTTGAGGTAAATCAGGCGAGCCGCCTGTTCGACTGGCGTGGTGCCCAATGTGGCTCGCATTCGGTAATAGTAGTCCTGGCTATGCTGCTGCTGGTGCTGTTCCAGCAGTTGAATCAGGTCTTCAACCTGGTTGCGCACACAGCGATAGACATTCACCAACTCGGGGTTGATATCCGTCAGCCGCGCCTTTCTAGGCTGCAGGTGAAAGAAAACGGCTCCGCCGCCCAGAAAGGGTTCGTAGTAGGTCGTAAAATCCGTCGGGAAAAACGGCTGATACTGGTTCAGCAGCTGACCTTTGCCGCCTACCCATTTCAGAAAGGGCCGGGGTGGTGTAGAAATAAACGATAGGATCGGCACAAGCACTCCCGCTGGGAATTGTTGTCCTTTACAATGGGACGGTGGTTTGTCGTCTGGCTTCCCGAAGGCAGAAGCACCAGTTTTGTAGGCTGATTTCGTCTGAATCATCCCGCCCAGGATTGACTCCTGCTGGTCGCTCAAGCGATAAACTCAAACGATACGCTCGAAACAGGTGAGCTCGTGAATTAGTCAAATGGCCAACCGCCTGGAGCTCAACTGGATGCCAGCTAGGGGGTGACAGGAGGAGCCACGACCCTCGGGCAGGGCCTCCAGCCAAGGCTGACCGGTTAGAGAATCATCGGACTCGTTGCCCCTGTGTGACGACCTGCACATGACCTGCACATCGGGTCAATGCCTGAGCCACTGCATCAAGACCCGTGCATGAGGACCAGTGCATCAGGACCAATACATACCAGCGTACTATTTTTTGCTGCCACAAATAAAGGCGTTTTAGGAACAATGGAAGAATTTTTTACTAATGTGTCGCGCTATCCGCGCTATTTAATCACTTTTACTCTGGGGATTTTTCTCACGGCCCTCAGTCCGCTGCTGCCTTTGTTTCGGCGACCCTCCACGGCAATCGCAACTGTGGCGCTGCTGATTTCATCCTTCATTTTCCTCAGCTTTACGCTCCGAGCCATGCTGGGGTTAAACGCCAGTTAGATCCACCTGCTTGAAGCAGATCGACTCAGAGGAGATATGTATGGCGACCGATCGACGGGTGGCTCGCGTGGCCGAGCTGATTAAACGCGAGGTGAGCCAGCTTTTGTTTTCCGGCATCAAAGACGACCGGGTGGGCATGGGCATGGTCAGCGTCACGGATGTGGACGTGGCGGGCGATTTGCAGCACGCTAAAATCTTCGTCAGCATCTACGGTAGCGATGAAGCCCGAGCCGAAACCATGGCAGGACTCAAGTCAGCTACCAGCTATGTGCGCAGCGAACTGGGGCGACGGGTGCGGCTGCGGCGCACGCCCGAAATCGTGTTTCTGGAAGATCGCTCGATTGAGCGGGGCACCAAGGTGCTATCGCTGATCAACCGCCTCAGCGAAGAGCGCAAACAGACGGAAGACAGTGCAGACGAAGCCCTGGCTGCTGACGCTAACTCTGACGTCAACCAAGACGAGCCGGACGAGCAGGCTCTCGACTCAGCAGACACCGACTTTCCTGAGCAGCGTTACTAGAACGCGCCATGTTGACCCAATCTCTACCCGCCTGGAAGTCCCTGTCTCTGGCCGAGCAGGTGGCCCAGATGATTGTTGTGCGCGCCTCCGGCCATCTGTTCGATCACCAGATTCAGTATCCAGCCTGGGAACCGCCCGCCCAGAAGCTGAAACAGTGGCTCGATCTGGGGGTAGGCGGAGTGATTTTGCTGGGCGGCAGCGCGGCAGAGGTGGGGTTGCGTACCCAGCAGCTCCAGGACTGGGCCAAAATGCCGCTGCTGATCGCTGCCGATATTGAAGAAGGCGTGGGCCAGCGCTTTGCCGGAGCCACCTGGTTTCCGCCTCCCATGACCCTGGGTGCAATTGCCCAGCGCGATCTGCCCCTGGCCTGTCGCTATGCCGAGCAGATGGGAGCCGCCACAGCCCAAGAAGCCCTGGCAATCGGCCTCAACTGGGTGCTGGCTCCGGTGGTGGACGTGAACAACAACCCGGCTAATCCCGTGATCAACCTGCGGGCCTGGGGCGAGACGCCAGAGGTGGTCAGTCAGCTCGCAATAGCCTTCCTGCGCGGAGCCCAGCGTTATCCGGTCCTGACGACGGCCAAGCATTTTCCAGGCCATGGCGATACGGCGATGGATTCGCACCTGGAGCTGCCGGTGCTCCAGCACGAGGCTGGCCGTCTGGAGGCGGTTGAGCTGGTGCCCTTTCGGGCCGCAATTGCAGCGGGCGTTGATGCGGTGATGACGGCCCACCTGAAGTTACCCGTATGGGATGACGCCCCAGCCACCCTGTCGCGCCCGATTCTGACGGGCCTGCTGCGGCAAACTCTCCAATTTCCTGGCCTAATCGTCACCGATGCTCTGATGATGGGCGCAATCACCCGACACTATGGCCCCGATGAAGCGGCGGTGCTGGCTGTTGCGGCGGGCGCTGATGTGTTGATGATGCCGGTTGATCCGGTTGGGGCAATTGCAGCGATTTGTCAGGCGGTGGCGGCGGGGCGCATCCAGACTACCCAGATCGAAGCTGCCGTGGAGCGGATCTGGCAGGCCAAACACAAGGTTGCTCAGGGCTTTCCGTCGGAGCTGGGATCGACCAACCCCCACGCCTGGGAAACGCCGCCTGTCCCGATTCGCCTCACCCAGCTGGCCCAACCCCAAACCCTGGCCCTGGTAGACCAGATTCTGGAGGCGGCCCTAGTGGTTCATCGACCCGCTCAGCCAGCCCAGCCCAGCCCGACTCCCACGACCGCCGACCCTTCCTGCCAAACGGCCAGCCAGTCGCGCAATCTGATTCTGGTGGATGCGGCGCTCAACTGCGCTTTTCTCAACCGACCGGCCCCGGCAGTAGCCCTTCCCCAGGGTTTGGGCTATGACCTACAGGTCGTAGACAGCTATATGCCCCAACCCGCCTGGGCAGATCTGGCCTTTGCCCCCACGCTGCTGCAAATTTTTGTGCGCGGCAATCCGTTTCGCAACAGCGCCGCCCTGATCGATCAGGCCCAGCAGTGGCTGCAATTTTTGCTTCAGCCCCAACCTAGCCAACCCAGTGGCCAGCCCAGAGCACTACAGGCTTTGGCCGTCTACGGTAGTCCTTACCTGTTACAGCAAATCGTCCCCCAGCTGCCCCCAGACCTGCCCTACGTGTTTAGCCATGGCCAGCTCCCTGCGGCCCAGGCCATAGCGCTGCGAACCCTGCTGGGAATGATGCAGCCGCAGCAGGC
>JBJTUI010000701.1:0-8266 GCA_046080625.1 Elainella sp.
CGGACTGACGGTAAACCCATAGCCGTGGGTATAGACCAGATGCTGGTTTACCCAGGTGCGGGCTGCCGCTGGAACCGCGCCGTAGTCCAACTCTCGGGCCGCAATCAGCACCTGCTGCTGGATCGTTCTGCCGTCTTCTAGGGGCAGGGTGTAGCGGTCGATATCAGCGTCGGGAAATTCGTAGTAGAGGCGAATGCGCTGGAGCTGGCGATTGGTTTCGAGCAGGGGGCGCTTATCCCAGAGGCGAATGTTTTTCACCGTCGAGTCGTTCGCCTGAAGCGTTGCCAGGGTGAGGCCGTTGTCTGGCACAAAGGTTTCGGCCTCGATCTGGTCAAGGTTGAAGCCGCGACGAGTTAGGGCAATGGTGCGCTCCAGGTAGGGTCGCTCCAGCCGGATCTCGTTGGGCTGGACGACAAACCGCTGGGTCACGCCCGACAGCAGGCTGCCCAGCACCAGGGCCGCCAGACCGTAGAGGCCCAAACTGTAGAGCAGTGCCAGAGGCAATCGGGGCTGGCTGAGCCGCTGCCGGGTGCGGTTTGGTTTAGCTGGTTGAGACGGGGCGTCTTCCCAGAAGCGGCGCAAAATCGTGGTGCGAATTGGCGGTTCGGGTACCGGCGCAGTCGGCAGGGGGCGTTTGAGCCGCCGACTCTGAGCAAACAGCCAGAGGGCCAGGGGAATCGCCAGCAGACTCAGGAGCGTGTAGAGCGGCAGCTGTACAGTGGCGCTGGTATAGCTAGCCCCATAGGATGCGCCCTCGGGACTGTAGAGCAGGGTGTAGCGATCGATCCAGAAGCTAAAGCTGAGGGCCAGCAGCAGGCAGCCGCCCAGCCGACAGAGGTGACGCAGTTGCGGCCCCGAAAAGCCTGGGAAATAGCCCTGGCTGAGGCTGTCCGCCGAGAGCAGGTAGATCAGCCCCACCGACAGAAACGCCTGCACCGCCAGCCCGACCAGCCAAAACTCCAGCAGTTCGAGTAGGGGCAGGGTGAAGATGTAAAACCCAACGTCGGTTTGAAACAACGGCTCGGTTTCACCAAACGGCAGCTGATTCAGGGCCAGCAGCAGTTTGTCCCAATATTCCGACAGGATCAGCATGAAGCCGAGGCTGGCAGCCACCGTGGTCAGGCGCAGGGCCAGCTGGGGATAGAACAGCAGCACCGCCGTCAGCCCACCCAGGCCCAAAAGCTGCCAGGGCTGGGCCTGCCAGACCTGAATCAGATCCTGCCAGACCTGACCATTCAGCCGCAGCGGTACGGGCAGATTGGCGCTCAGCAGGTTGAGGTTGGGCTGCCAGTGGCTGATCACAATCCGGGCGTAGTAGAACAGGCTGGCTGCAATTGTCAGGCTGCCGAGCCCGGCCAGCAGCAGCAGGGGCCAGAGGGCCATTTGCCCCATGCCGACTCCGGCTTCAGACGGACTGGACGGTTTTTTCAGCGCGGGCCAAGCCTGTCGGATCGCCCGATTCACCTGCTGGTTTAACAGCCCGAAACTGACCGCAAACACCCCAACCCCGATGCCAATCTGGGTGAGCAACCGCTTGGCGAACACGCCGCTATAGCCAATTGCCTCATACCAGAATCCTTCGGCCAGCAGGGTTGTGAGCTGATCCAACAGCAGGGCCAGCCCCAACAGCACCACCGCCCAGCGGAACAGATCCAGGCGGCGGTTTCGCCTGCTCCAGGGCCAGACCTTAAGCTTCCACTGCATCAGCCCCATTGCGAACGCCTCCCTGCTGTGCCTTACCCTGTGCTGTACCCAGTTGTGTCGTACCCTGTGTCGTATCCTGTGCTACACCCTTTTGAGCCGAGCCCTTTTGAGCCGAATCTTGCTGAGCCGAATCTTGCTGTGTCCCCCGCTGCTGCGTTCCTTGCTGTGTCGTACCGTAGATGCCAGAAACGGCAATCGCTTCGCCGCCTAAAAACACCGTCAAAAATCCGTCGCTCGACACAACAAACACCAGAGAATGGGGGCAATCGTAAGAGAATCGCTTGGCCGAGGTGTGGCGGGTGCCCTTGTAGGCTGGAATGGCGCGGGCGCTCTCGCGGGAATATTTCAAGTGGGCTCCTGCCCCTAAGATGGTGCCGTCCGCATCCAGAATCACCGCCCCGTCGGTGTAGCCCAGAACATGCTGCAAAACCGCATTGTTCACCACCGTGCCCAGCTTAATTTCCGAAGATTGGCGATGCCGCCAGAGCAGTTGGCTGGGCAGCAAAATATCCAGCTCCTGGGTGCAGATTGGGGCGAAATACCAGACCAGGATCGCGCCAATTTTCTGTGGGCTCAGCTCATAGAAGCAAAACTCCAGGATGTCCTGCAATTGGCCCAGATCGATCTGGGGCTGACTGCTGTAGATGCCTTGTACCAGGTGGCGTAGGGCTGGCTTCTGGTACCAGCGGCGCATTTGGTGCAGCAAAATCCCCGTCTGGCAGAAAATCTGGGTGATGCCTTCGGTGGTGGTGCGGCAAATCACGGCCTGAAGCGCCTGCTGGAGGTTGGCCAGCTGCCATTCGGTTTCGGCCTTCTGCTCCAGCAGCAAAATACCGTGAAAAATTTCCGCCTCAAACAGCAAAAAACTGTGGCAGCCATCGGCCAATTTGCGGGCGTTGGCCAGCTCGACCTGAAGAATGCGCCAAGCAGGATCGGGCGGCTGGTGTAGCACGATAAAGCCAAAGGGCCGAATTTTACCCTCATGGATAATGGGCTGGAGGGCATAGTCGAGTTCGGCCATCGGCCCCCGCAGCTCGATCAGCTCTGGCACCCAGTTGGCAATTCCGTTTGCTTCTAGCTCTGCCTCTAAAAAAGACATGGTTCACCTGATGCTGTTGTTTGGCCAGCTCTGCTGGCCTTCTGGCCGTTTGCTGATTTTTACTGGCTGATTTTTACTGGGCATTTGCTGACCGGGATTTTCTGGCCAAGGTCAACTCTACTCTGCTAAGTACGGGCGGGTTTAGCAGATCAATCTGTACCTTGCAATGGATTTGACAGCAAAACCCGCCCCTACCAAATCCGAACTTATTAAATTTCCATTCCTAATCGCCCTGCTAATCATCCTACTAATTCAGACTACGCCAATTACCCCATGTCTGCGGCCATCGCCCGCTCCGGCAAACCTTTCTGCGATAGGGCTGACGGCATGAACGCCGCCGAAGAACATGTTTTGCTGGGACCAGATCTCCAGGTCGCCGTTGAACGGAAACTGGCTGGAGTCGAGGACCGAGGTCGCTGGCCCATTCGGGGGCTCGGCTGCCGTCTGGCTAGAGATTAGCTGTCCCGCTACCCGCTCGACAAGGCCCGGCTCTAGGTTGAACCGCCCTGCCTCCCAATGCACCCGCGATGCAGACACCGCCTGCTCGATCGGCATCCCAAAATCGAGCAGATTGGAGATCACCTGCAAAATTGCCGTTCTGATCCGGTTGGAGCCGCCCGAACCCAAGACAATCTCCGGTTTGTCGTGCCTGAGAATCATTGTAGGAGCCATCATGGAAGAGATGCGGACATCGGGCTGCCAGTTGTGGAACCCGTGGGGATGCAAATCGGCCTCGCCTAGCATGTTGTTGGTCATGATGCCGGTGCCGGGAATCACGTAGCCCGAGCCCTCGCCGTTGGATGTGGTGACGCTGGCCGCATTGCCCTCGCTGTCGATGGCGCTGAGGTGGGTGGTGCTGCCCCATTTATTCACGGGCTGATGGCCGAGGCCCGATTGCTCCAGTTTGGGCTCTAACTGCCCATACGACTGCGGGGCCGGTTTGGCGCTGAGGCCCAACCCATCCAAAAGCTGCTGCCGGTAGATCGCCAGATGGTCCGGGGCCAGAAATTGGGCGGCCACATCGGGGCTATAGAGGTTCTGGTCAAATCCGTCGCTGCGGGCCAGATTGGTCAACTGCATGACATGAGCCAGCAGGGCCAGATGGTCGGCTGTGCCGAAGGCGGGCAGGGCCACCGACTCCAGCAGGGCCAGGGCAAAGCTGATCAGGGCTCCCCCAGAGCTGGGCGGCGGATTGGTCAACACCGTATGGCCCCGATAGCGAGACACCAGCGGCTGTCGCTCAATCACGCGGTAGGTTTGCAGATCGGCCCAGGTGAGATAGCCCCCTTGGGTCTGGCAATCCTGCACCAGCTGGCGGCCAATTTCGCCCTGGTAGAATCCGGCTGCGCCCTCGCTCACTAAATAGCTGAGGCTGTCGGCCAGATCGGGCATGGCAAAGTGGCTGTGGGCCAGGGGGAGATCACCCGTGGGGGCAAACACCTGACGGCTGCCGGAGTTGGCCAGCAGAATGGGCCGCAGTAGCCCAAAACAATAGGCCTGAAATTCGGTCATGCTCACCCCGGCGCGGGCGTAGTGAATTGCTGGTTCGGCTACGGTTGCCAGGGGCAGCCGCCCCAGTCGGCGATGCACATGCAGCAGCCCGCCAATCGTCCCTGGTACGGCAACCGACCCCAGCCCGATGTGGAACTCTTGCAGCACTGTCCCAAAGTTGACCTGCACCGGATAGAAATCCACCTCAGTCAGGCTGGCATCGCGCTTTTGTTGAGGCGTCTGGGTGAAGAAGTCGAACAGAATGTTTTGGCCCGTCTGGGTGTGGGCCAGCAAAAAGCCGCCGCCAGCCGGAGAGGTCAGGGTGGGTTCGACCACAAAGGACGTCATGACGCCCGCCACCGCCGCATCAAAGGCATTGCCGCCCAGTCGCAGCATTTCCAATCCAGCTTCGACGGTTTTGGTATGACCGGCGGCAACGGCACCATTGAGTTTTGGGAGCATAGCGGCGCTGTGGAGGTTTATCGAGCTAGTTTACCAAGACTGGCCCGCTCCTGACCGTCCTCTAGCTGTAGTCTCGATATAACTGGCTCTAGCTGGTCTGACTATCTAGCTGGCCCGACTATAGGCAAACCAATGCCGTAAACAGCTGACAGCAGACCCTCTCTGATTCCCAATTCTCCACAGACTTAGGAATTTTGCAGTGATGGGCCTGCGACAGCAGAGTAGTTTCCTGAAATTAGCAGGACTCAGAATCTAGCCCTCGATTATCTCAAGCTTTCAGATCTACCGGCTCTGTCTCTAGCCCAGATTGGTAGGCCCTCTCCAGACGCATAATCCGCTTAGCTTGAACCGATAGGGCTGTGGCATCCAACCAATTTGCGACTAGGGCATCGGTCGAAAACAGCCCGCCGCCGTTAACTAAGAAAAACAGAAAGCAAGCCGCATAGATCGCAGAGAGTTCCAGATAGGGCAGGCTCAGTCCTGCGACTAATACATGGTGATACATTGCAACACACATGGTGCCGAACAATCCCAGGGCCGCCGGGCGAGTCAGCAGCCCGATGGCAACCAGAGGCGCTCCCAGGAGCTCCGTGAAGGCGGCCAGGTAGCTGAAAAAGATCGGAAACGGCAGGCCAATGACTTCCACATAGGCCTTGGCGAAACTCTCGATGTTGCCAAGTTTGTCAAATCCGTTGTGAATCATCATCACACCCACAACGACTCTCAGAATCGCCAGAACAGTTTGGGTAGGCAGGTTCTCGGTGGCATTAGGCTTAAAAATTTTGGCAAGGGCGGCAGTGCTCAGCATGGCATTAACCCAATCTTGTGGTAATCCGGCAGTTACATTAAAGATCCTAACGTCTTTTATTAAAAAAGGTAAAGTTTTACCAAGAAAGTTTGCATTCCTGAAAAGAGCTGAATTCGCTTGGAGAAAAATAGCTGGTCAATCAGGCTCAGATCGAAGTCATCTGGGCCTTAGCCAAGCGATGCTTTAGGGCATTCAGGCGTTTCTAAAATCTTCGTTGTTTCTAAGAAGCTGATACCAATTCTTTTTGAAGCTGCGCAAAATCAATGGGGGTCATGGGGGCTGCGCCCCCACACCCCTCGTTCTATGCAGGCTCACAGAAAATTGGTATGAGACAAAACTGCTCTCTCAGCGAAGTCTTAGGATTTCCCAGAGAATTCTCAGATTTAGCTCACGAGATTCCCAACTTGAGGATTGATTATCAATTCCATCGAGGTTCGCAGGAACTAATTGCCAGCCCGGACTGCTCAAGACCCAAGGTTTGGAACTCAAGGTCTGGAACTCAAGGTCTGGAACCCACTTCGCTACAGTTGAAAATTTTACGAACCCAATTCTACGGAAGGAAACAATCTCATGAAACTGAATCAGCTCGTTTGGCTCGGCCTCACAACCTTTGTCGTCGCCACCGCTCCTGTATTGGCCCAATCCATGACTCGCACTGGTGCTGCGCTGCCCCCCGTTGCCCAGATGCAGTCCGGTCAGGCCCAATCCACAACGATTGCCATGGGCAGCTTCACGGCTGCTGAAAAGCCGACCAGCGGCAGTGCTCGAATTATCCAAGCGGGGGGACAGCGCTACGTTGAGCTAGACAGCGCCTTCAGCACCAGCAACCAGGGACCAGATCTGCATGTGCTGCTCGATAGGGCAACCCAACCGCCCGCCTCTTACCCAGACACCAGCCAGACCATCAATCTGGGTGCGCTCCAGAGCTACAGCGGGACTCAACGCTATGCCATCCCAGACGGGGTGAACGAAAAAAAGCGCGGGGAGGCAGAAAAGGCGTAGTTTCAGAATTAGAAACCATTCGAGGGACTACGCCAATGAAACTAGAGACTAGTATCGCCGAGCAGTTGAGTCAACTGAAACTATTCGCAGATGGCCCTCAACCCGTTGAAGAAGCTGTAGAACAGTTCCAGCAAGCTTGGCGAGAGCTAGGCCGTCACCTGCTAGAAACGCAGCTTCAAGCCCAAGTCGAAACCGTGGAAGCTCAGTATCCAGGCGCGAGGCAACGCCGCACTCGCCACTACCAAACGCCCTTGGGCCGCATCGCGCTCAAACGTCGCATCTATGGCAGTCGAGGTGGCAAATGTTGGGCCGATGAGCGGTTGGACCTGCCGACTGATGGCTGGATGCGGACTGTCAAAGAGCTGGCGACTGCTCTGGGCGTCAGCAGTGAGTTTGCTCAGGCCAATCGGCTGTTGCAGCACTGGAGTGGCGTGGCCGTGAGCGAGAAAACCTTGGCCAATCACGTCGAGAGCTATGGTGTGCAGTTGCAACAGCAGGAAGCAGCCCAGCCTCCTCAACCGGTCTGCCCGATTGCTTCGACCCTCACCCAAGCGGTCTGCCCCCAGCCCAAGCGACCCGTGCTTTACATCGGCGCGGATGGGATTCACACGCCCCTGCAACGCGGCACAACCGCTGAAGCCAAAGTCGGGGTGCTGTTCTTTGAGTCCGACCATTGGCGGCTCTGTGAGACTCGCAAGGCTCTCAGAGCCAGGGAGTACATCGCGACGCTAGAGGGAGTGGCAGGCTTCAGCGCTCAACTGCATCGTTGCTACGAGTCCCTAGTGCAACAGCGTCCCCATCAGGTGGTGTTCCTGGGCGACGGAGCCGCTTGGATCTGGCGGATGGCGGCACTGTTGTTCCCAGATTGCATCGAGATTCTCGATTTCTTTCATTTGTCTGAGTATCTCTGGGAGGTAGCCCGTGCTGCCTTTGCCAACCAGGAGGCCCAGCAGAAGCAGTGGGTGGAAACGGCTCAGCAGTGGCTCAAGCAGTCCCAGCCTCAGCAGGTGGTGGAAGCAGTAGGGCGACTGCCGCCTGGAACCAGCCAACTGATAGAAGCAAGGGATAACTTGCTGAGCTATTTGCACCACAATCAGCAGCGGATTGACTATCAGCGCTATCTGCAACTGGGGTTGATGATAGGCTCAGGCGTAGTTGAAAGCTCAAATCGTCGGATTGTCACCCAACGGCTCAAGCACTCAGGCATGTTTTGGTCGAGGCGAGGAGCGCAGGCGGTGATGGGCCTCCGGGCTTGCTACCTCAGTAGTTCAAGTCGTTGGCACAATTTTTGGTACAAACAGCCCATTCCTGCCTGACCGCGCTTTTTTTCGTTCACCCTCCCAGACGATATTGATCTCAGTGGCTACAATTCGGTGGTAATCTGGTGCCAAATGGCAAACGCTACGTTTGGTTATGCGCCGCTACAGCACAGGACAGCCCAGATTTAGCAAATTTACACGCTCTCAGCACTTTCAAACAACAGCTATAGCCTTCAGACAGATGACGTGCCCAGAACCTGGGTGGGTACAGCTTCTGTGTGGGGGCTTCGCCCGCATTTCCCTAGAGCGTGTTATGGACTTTTAGGATTCGTTAGAGTGGGAGTATGGAAAGAACAGCATACCCAACAGATGTCAGCGATGAGGAGTGGGCATTTGTCGCTCCATACTTAACCTTGATGACAGAAGCTGCCCCTCAACGGG
>JBJTUI010000702.1:0-6217 GCA_046080625.1 Elainella sp.
GATTCGCGGATTTAATCGCCTAGCTCAGGTGATTGAAGGAGTCAAATTTCAGGATGGTATCGCAATCACTGACCTCGTTCGCTCCACGACCAAAAACGCTGCTTAATTCTTCTTCATACACCAGATTTGACAATAACCCCAATGCTGCTGAACACATTCGAGCACTTCCTCACGGGTCGCTTCAGGCTGAGCTGTTCGTCTAACCATTTCGGCTTCACCTTACGTCTACTCGCTACACCCAAACCACAATAGCGAATTCTCTGCCTCTTCTCCAACTAGCTTTGCCGCACTAGTTTTTTTCCGGCTGTAGCGGATGTGCTGCAAGGCCCGCGAGAGGGTGGGCTGGCTGATCGGCTCAGGCCAGAGTTGGGCCATTTCGCTTTGGGTCTTATCCTTGTGTTGCCCTACAAAGGATCGAAACTGGTCCCAGTCAGTAATGAGCGGGGGGCGAGCAGGTTGGGAGCGAACTTTGGGCTTGAGGCTGCCGGTGGCGGATTTGCGTTTGAGCCACAGGTCGATGGTGTTGCGGCTGATGCCGAACAGGTCGCTTGCTTCACTTTTCTTGAGGCCATTCAGTTCGATGGCTTCAAGGACTTTTTGCCGAAAGTCGTCGCTATAGGGTTTGGCCATTAGGAGGAAAATCATAGGAGGAGCATAGCTCTATCTTATGTCCTATCTTGACTGAATGCAGCTATCAGTAGGTAGGCTCATGCTAGTCGGGCTGGGCCACAAACCAGTCGATTAGCTTGCGGGCGATGCTAAGTTTGGGAGGAATCTGGGGTAAATTCTGCTTATGAAACCAGCCCGCTTCAACCAATTCCGTTGGATCTAGAACAATTTCACCCGAAACATAGGTAGCCGTGAAGCCGACCATCAGCGAGTTGGGGTAGGGCCAGGGCTGGGAGCCAAAATAGCGGATGTTGCCAATCTCCAGTCCCACCTCCTCCCGCACCTCTCGCACAACAGTTTCTTCTAGCGATTCGCCTGGTTCAACAAAGCCAGCCAAAATGCTGTACATGCCTGCCGGAAACCGGGGAGCGCGAGCCAGCAGAATTTCTGCCCCCCGTGAAATCAGCACAATGGCGGCGGGCGAGAGGCGCGGGTAGTTGACTAAACCACAGTTTGGACAGCGCTTGGCGCGTTCGTCGGGCAGTTGAGTCGTGGGTGTGGCGCAAAAGCCGCAATATTGATGGGTGCGATCCCAATCCACAATTTGAACTGCTCGTCCTGCCAGCGCAAATAGATCATCCGGCAGTTCACTATAGAGATCACGCAATTTTATCAGTTGCATTCCGGCTGGAATCACCGCATCGGCAGGCAGCTCGGCAGCATAGCAAAACATCCCGTCCAGATCGCCCAATCCCTGCACGCGCAGGGGAAGTAATTTGACCTCGGGGTCCAGATCGCTCAACTGTCGCACCTGCGGAATTGAGGTCGGGGGATTGGTGTGAACCAGCAGCCGTTGCCCCACGAAGGCAAACCACCAGGCGGGCTGCTCAAAGGTTGGGGGACATTGAATCCTGGGGGTGAACAGGCGTTCCATCAGAGGTGTTCCACGAAAGTAGCGGTTTACGGTAGGTTTAAAATCCTGACTTTCTTGAGTTAGGAGCAGAAGTTTCCGGGCACACTGCTAGCGGCTGAAGCTTAAAATTGGATGAAATTTTAGCCCTAGCCTCTTTAAGGTAGCGTTTGCAGGAAAAATCAATGCCGATCTCGCTCAGCAATATTATCGACCGTAGACCCGACGTGCAAGTTCGCGTCACGCCGCTGTCAGATCTGATCCACGTCGATCTGTTGCAGGGTCACGAAGCCGCTCGAGCCGATCTGTTTCAGCTGAAAGAACAGGGTCTCGATGTGTTTTGCCTCAGCTCCGAGCAGCAGATTTTGGTGCGGGCCACGGGCCTCGACCTCCTCGCGATTGCCGAGCGGATCAGCACCCACCTGGAAATTGAGTACAATTTGCAAGTGCAGCGGCTGGTTCCCGATCCGACCAGCAAGCTCGATCCGGAAATGCCGATTCAGCCGATTCAAAGCTTCCTGTTTGCCTGATTGGGTAGCCAAACCGCAACAAATTGGCTAAAAGAATCGCCAGTTCAAGTGAAACCAATCAAGTGAAACCAATTGACCAAAAACCCGGTTGCCCTTTCAATAGGACGCACCGGTTTTTTTAATGGGGTGTTTTAGATGGGGATTGGGTTGCACACCACTGTAGCGCGGGCACTGTCAGGCTTTTGGCCACAAATTGGGCCACAAATTGGGCCGCAAATTGGGCCACAGGACAGCCGCAATAGCAAGACCGGGCTGGAGCCATTTCACTACCGCAGGCGCACCAGTCGGGCAGCCGCAAGCAGGGCGCACAGCCTCCTGGGTCTGGCCCTTTCCCCCGACTCCGACTCTGGAATTCTGGGGGACAACAAAACCAGTTTCGCCACGGTCGATCTGCTGGGCCTGACCACCCCCAACAGCCGGGTATCACTCAACACGGGTGCCAGCGTCACCGCCGACGCCAGCGGCAGCTTTCTGTTCAGCAATTTACCCCTCAATGGCGCTACCCAGTTCACGGCCAGCCTGGGTTCAGGCAGTTCCCAGGCCAGCCCCCAGTTCACAATCACAATTCGGCAGCAGCCCCGCGACCCCGAAAACCCGGTACTCACCTGGAACGCCGTGGCCCTGCGCACCCTGCGCCGCGACCAGGCCGGAAGTTTAGAAGCCTCTCGCAGTCTGGCGATCCTGCATGCCGCCCTGTTTGACGCAGTCAACGGTTTGAGTCCTGCCCCCAGCCACAGCTATCGGCCCCTGCCCCCATCACCCAACGGATCTGCCGAGGCCGCCGCTGCTGGTGCCGCCCATCGGGTGCTCACCCAGCTCTATCCCAACCAGGCTACGGCCCTGGATGCCGCGCTGGCCAGCTCCCTCGACCAGATCCAGGCCGATCAGGCGGCTGAACAGGCCGGGGTTGCCTTTGGGGCCAGGGTCGCCGACGCCCTGCTGACCGAGCGCAGCCAGGATGGCTCCAACCGCCAGCGCCCCTTCCAGCCGCGTCTTCAGCCCGGCTCCTGGCGGCCCACTCCTCCGAGGTTTCTAGCGGCAGCCGTTCCCCAATGGGTTCAGGTCAAGCCATTCTTACTCCGGTCTGGCTCCCAGTTTCGGCCAGCCGCCCCGCCCCAGTTGACCAGCGCCATCTATGCCCACGATCTAAACCAGGTGAAGCGCCTGGGCCAGCTCGAAAGCCGCGACCGCACTGCCCAGCAGACCGCAACTGCCCGCTTCTGGCTGGGCAACGCAGGCAGCCTCACCTTTCCCGGCCTGTGGAACCTGGCCGCCGCCGATCTCCTCGCCAACTCGACCAGCCCAACCGCAACCCTCCTGGATCAGGCCCGGCTGTTTTCCCAGCTCAACCTGGCCCTAGCCGATGCGGGAATAGCCGCATGGGATACCAAATACGCCTACCAGAGCTGGCGACCAATCACAGCCATCCGGCTGGCGGGTAGCGACGGCAATCCGGCAACCCGACCCGACCCGACCTGGCAATCGCTATTGGAGACCCCGGCCCACCCGGATTACGTCTCGGCCCACAGCACCTATGCTGGAGCCGCCAGTGTCGTTCTAGATCGTTTTTTTGGCCAGGTGCGGCCCCGGTTTACCTCGCTCGATTTTCCCGGCCCCCAGCGCTCGTTTGCCTCGTTTGCCAGGGCCGCAGACCAGGCTGGCCTTAGCCGCATCTATGGCGGCATCCACACCCGCTCAGCCAACCGTCAGGGGTTGCAGCTGGGCCAGAAAATTGGCCGCTACGTACTGCGCCAGCTCTAGGGCAGGATCTACAGACCGGAGCAAGCCAGCTAAACAGCTAAACGCAAGTCAGCTAAACACAAAACAGGCCCGAAGCCGATGCCTCAAGCCTGTTTGCCCCTGAATGGGTGTCTTGAACGGGTGTCTTGAATGAGATAAGTAGCTGGGCTTGATTAAATTGAAGATGGTTTTAGGGGAGTACAGAAGGCAAGCCCTCTGTTGGGGGCTACGTCCCCAAACCCCCAGCATCCGACAAATATTTGCACCTCCCTACTTATAACGAGGTGCCCCTAGCGGTTGAGCGACCGGAAGGGCTGGTAGGCCAGTTCGGGGTGGTAGAGATGGCAATGATCGACAATTTGCCGCATCATCTTCCAGGAGAACTTCGACTCCCGCACATGGCTGCCCCAGGTTTGCTTAATGCTGCGGTGGGCCATCCGCAGATTGTAGGAGGGAATCGCCACAGAGAGGTGGTGGGGAACATGGACATTGATATCGTGGCAGAGCACCTCTACCCAGCGCGGGTAATCACAGTGGACCGTTCCGGCCAGCTGAGCCTCGGCGGCACTCCATTCGGCGGTGGGGCGAAACTGAATGTCGGAGGCCGTGTGGTGGACCAGCGTGAAGGTACTCATCCAGAAGTGGTACCCCAACCAGGGCATCAGCCAGAATTTGACAAAGCCCCAGAGGCCAACTGTGGCAATCAGCACCGGGAAAAAGATCGCTGCAAACCCGACCACTACCGCAATCGACAGCTTCGCCTTGTTGCGATCTCGGGGCGAGAACTGGTTGAGGTCGAAGTGGAGTTTGGCCCAATGTACAATCGAAGCCAGCCACCAGAGCCGCCCCCGCATACCCCGATAGACCAGCTGAATTCCCTTGGGCGCGCCGGTAAAAACAGCAGGGGTCCAGGGCTGCCAGGCGTTGTCCACATGGAGTTCGTTGGTGTGGACATGGTGATAATCGTGCAGAATCCGCCAACAGTGAAACGGGTAGATCAGGGGCAGCATCAGAACATGCCCAACCCAATCGTTGACCCAACGACGTTTTGCAAAAGACCGATGCCCGCAGTCATGGGCGATCACAAAAAAACCAGTCAGCGCCGTGCCGGTAAAAAACCAGGCGAAGGGCAGGAGAAACCAGGGTGAAACAGCAATACTGACATAGCCCAGCACCACGGAAGCCACACTCAATAGCACGGAGAGCCAGGCTTTACGCCGATCTTTCTGGAAGCATTCGCGAGGTAGGGTTTTGAGAATATCCTTGAGCTGAAGCTGTTTGAGCTGGACTTCGGCGAGTTGACAGCTAGAGTTGGGGGTATGGGCGTTTGCAAATTGTTCTGTCGTTGCAGTCATGTATTTGGATTTTGTCTCCAGTGAGAGATGAGTAATATTCAGGCCATGCCAAAGCAGGATGCCCAAGGCAGATGTCTGGAGCACCCCACGGAAGTCGCAAAATTCTTCCGCGAAATACTTAAAAAACCTTTACATTTATACCACGAACGTTTACCCTCGACGCACGCCAGCCAGCAGTTTTCGAAAAACTCCCCTGCTGACCTCCCTGCCATTAGCAGCCATGCCATTATCCTCCCTGCCGTTGCCGGAATGAGCAAGGGCGGGACAGGCCCCGATAGCCCCATGCCCCATTCGATTAGCAGCTTGCTGGAGCTGGATAAAACGGTGGAAGAAGGCATTGGTGAACAGCTGGGTAAATCATGAAAAAAATATGAAAAACCACGGATAAAAAAACTGGGAGCAAAAGTTTAGCTTCTGCTCCCATGTTTAGAAAAAATTTGTTGGAAACGGCTGGTAACAAGTTGCTTGGCCTAGGCCAGCCGGTTAGGCTTTGGTGCGACGCTTGCGGGTAGGCGCAGCGGGCACGGCTTTAGCGCGAGACGAAGCAGTCCGTCTTGTGGTTTTGGGCGCAGGTGGCTCGACTGGCTCAGCCGCTTTAGTGGAACGCCGCCCTCGCTTGGGCGGTGCTTCTTCGGCCACGGGTTCGGGGGCAGGAGCCTCTAGCTCTACCGCCTCGGCCTTGGGAGTGCGCTTTCGTCTGGGCTGGGTGCCGCCACGGGTTTTGAGCTGGCGATTGCTGCGGGCCAGGTAGTGCTTCAGCGATGAAGGCGCAATCGTCACGCCCTGCTTAGCCAGCATCACAGCAATGTCTTCATAGGAATAACCCTTGTCGAGCGCAGCCGTGATGTGATCGCGAAGAACATCCACAGCCTCTCGCAGCGACAGCTTCTCTTTTGTTTTTTCTGGCAGTTCCTGCAAAGCCTCTGATGCTTGATCAATTGAGGTCTTTGTGACAAGCGTAGCGTTTGGAGAACGTCTGGTAGTTGAAATCATTGCGCAGTAGACTAAATCATTTGAATTTAATCCTAGCTTATTCTTACAAGTTTCAATCACTTTTAGCTAAATAAATTCTA
>JBJTUI010000703.1:0-11125 GCA_046080625.1 Elainella sp.
GAACCGCATCGCATCTGCAACTCGCTTTGGCGTTTTCAGCAAACCTTCGCGTTCCGGATCTTCACCGACGCCGATCAGCATTGTGCGAACAGCCTCCACCATTGCTTCATCTGCGTTGTCAGGAATGGTGTAAAGCTTCGACTCCTTGCCCTGGGTAGTAGTGCGGTCAGGGCGAACGGGCACTTTGACTCCATTGGGGGAATCGGAATCAACCGGACCACTAG
This sequence comes from Elainella sp., assembly GCA_046080625.1. Classification (GTDB taxonomy): domain Bacteria; phylum Cyanobacteriota; class Cyanobacteriia; order Elainellales; family Elainellaceae; genus Elainella. The sequence goes on from JBJTUI010000703.1 coordinate 225, forward strand.
CGGCAGTTACGCTTGTTGTGCCATTCGTACCATTTAATGTTCCGTTGATCTTTGCACCATTCGTTCCGTTGGAAGAGGCAATAGTCATAGAGGTGTTGGGGAATAAATGTTCAAATTGGAAAAAATACAGACAGCGATTGCCTGAAAGCGCCAGTTGAAAATGCTAGAGAGCGCCAGCGCTAGGCATCACCGTCAGTTCTTCGATCACGGCTCCCGGCGGCAACAAGGCAGCATGCACAATCGACTGGGCGACTGTCTCTGGGGTGAGCATCCGAGACCGATCAAAATCTGCCTGAACCGTTTCGGTATCCCAAAGGGGAGTATTAACCGAACCGGGGCAGAGGGTAACCACACGAATTCCGTGGCCCCGTTCTTCTGCTGCCAGGGTTTTGGAGAGGGAAATCAGTCCTGCCTTACTGACGTTGTAGGCTCCCCACCCTGGAAACGCTTGATAGCCAGCGATCGAAGCCACGTTGATAATCGTGCCCTGCTGTCGATCGCGCATAGTCGGCAAAACGGCTTGAATACATTGAAAAACACTGGTCAAGTTCAGTGCCAGCACCTGCTGCCAGTCAGTCAGGGGTATATCTGAGAGATTGCCTGTGTAGGCCATACCGGCATTATTGACCAGAATATCTATGGGAAACTGCTGCACAAAGGGCTGAAGCTGGGGCCGAATCTGCTCTAGGTCAGCTAGATCAACGGCTTTAAACTGAACGTCTACTCCCAAAGCCGCGATTTCGGTAGCTGTCTGATGCAAATCTGCCTCCGAGCGGCTCACCAGCAGCAGGTCAACGTTGGCTTTGGCTAGGGCAACGGCGGTCGCCTTGCCAATCCCGCGGGTTGCGCCCGTCACAAGAGCGCGATGAGGAGTCAAAGTCATGAAACTTGTCTCTTGACCAAATTGGAGTAAAAACTTGGAAAACTAGGCTGCCCCCTGCTCGTGAAACCGAGTGGCGGAGGCAACAGGTGCTTAGTTCAACAGCTTGGCAAACAAATCGTGCAGTAGAAGCCTGTCTGCAAAGAGTTGATTAGCTCAACCAAAGGGGGCAAAACTTTGAGGTGGTTGAAGTAGCGAAAAGCCTGGTCAAATCAGAAGGATTAGAAAAATGTAAAAAAATGTTACTGAGCAAATTATAGCACTAGGCAGCGACTCTCCGACGTTTTGTAGCTGTTGCATCAATTCGTTCATTCCTAGAACCAGGATTGCGACATAGAGCTAGATCTATAGCTACAGCTACCTTTGCCCTGGCGAGGTTGACCAGCGAGGGTCGAAGCAGGGAACGTACAGATTTGGCCGCTGGATTGTTGGCCGCTGGATTGCTGGCTGCTGGATTGTTGACCGTCTAATGGATCGAACTTAGCCTAATGGATCGAACTTAGCCGGGTACAGCTCAGCCAACGCGAGTGAGCCGAGCCAAGATCTAAGCAGGAACCATGGGCGGGACTCGGCACTATCACCATCTTACAGCGGTTTTCAAATCAAGAAATCACGGTGGCGGAGTGCAGGGGCTCCGGCTGGCACCGGCCCCACACCCCCTCCTGTAGCTGCCTGAAATAGCAATGGGTAGGAATGACTCAGGCCGACTGCGTAAACATGCCCATCTTGCGGAACTTCTGATAGCGCCAGTCCTTGAGCTGCTGGGGCGACATGACAGTCAACCGCTCCAGGTTGTCAATCAGCGCCTGCTTCAGGGTAGCTGCTGCCTGCAGCGGATCGGCATGGGCACCGCCAATTGGCTCGGGCAGAATCTGATCGATAACGCCGATATTTTTCAGATCGGTAGCAGTAATTTTCAGGGCTTCAGCCGCCTGCGGAGCCTTGGCACTATCGCGCCAAAGAATGGCAGCACAGGCTTCAGGGCTAGCCACCATATAGACTGAATGTTCAAACATCATCAGCCAATCGCCCACACCGATGCCCAATGCTCCTCCAGAACCGCCTTCGCCAATCACCGTGCAGATAATTGGCACCTCCAGGCGGAACATTTCGCGCAGGTTATAGGCAATGGCCTCGCCCTGGCCCAGTCGTTCTGCCTCAGAGCCTGGATTGGCTCCCGACGTGTCGATAAAGCTGAGGATCGGCATCTTGAACCGGTTGGCGTGTTCCATCAGCCGCATCGCCTTGCGATAGCCGCCCGGTGAGGCCATACCAAAGTTGCGGCGAATATTGTCCTTCGTATCGCGCCCTTTCTGGTGGCCCAAAATCATCACCGGACGCCCGGCCAGACGCGCTACACCGCCCACCAGGGCCAGATCGTCCGAACCAGTGCTGCGGTCGCCGTGCAGTTCGATCCATTCGTCGGTGATCGCCTGAACATAGTCGAGGGTACTGGGCCGTCGGGGGTGGCGAGCCACCAGCAGCCGCTGGGCGGGCGTGAGGCTGCCGAAAATTTCCTGACGCAGCTGAGTCGCCCGCAGCTCCAGCTGACGGATCTGATCAGAGACATCCACATCGTTCTCTTCAGCCAGCTCCCGAATCTGAGTGATACGAGCATCTAGCTCGACCAGCGGTTTTTCAAATTCGAGCAGGATGGGTTTACGGTCGGGAGTTGCCATGGGCAAGGAGTGAGGTTTAAGTTTGATGAATTTATTTTGCCTATTCTACCAAGCCAGCCTGGATTTAAAGTCAACACTCCTGACCAGCTCTACAAACTCTTTGCACGATTGCCTGGTTGCTTAAGGGGGTTCCAGCACAGCCGATAGGGTAAGCGGCAGGCAAATGGTGAACGTCAGCATCTGGTTCTGTATCTGAACCTGGACTTCGCCATTCAAATGTTCGACCAGGCGTTTGACAATTGCCAAGCCCAGCCCCGTGCCGCCCTGCTGGCGGTAGTCAACTTCAACATTGCGATAAAACGGCTGAAACAGCTTATCCAGTTCGTCAGCTGGCAACAGGACTCCGGAGTTGCTGATCTCCAGCCTTAGCTCCTGCTGCACCTCGGCCCGGATCTGAATAAATCCCTGGGCGGGTGTGTATTTACAGGCGTTGTGCAGCAGCTCGGTGGTAATTCGTCTGAGGCTGCCCCAGTCCAGGGTGAGGGTCTGATTCTGCCCCAAAACGAGCAGATCCAGGTGTTGCTGATTGGTTTCAGCCCGGAGTTGAAAGGGCAACACCACTTCCAGCAGCCAGTCCTTCAGGTCCTGGGTTTGCAATTGGATCGGCTTCTGGTTGCTCAGGCGCTGTAGATCCAGCAGGTCGTTAATCAGGGCAAACTCCTGCTGCACTTCATCTTCCAAAATTTGCAGGTACTCGTTGCGATCCTGGGGAGAATCGGTCATTTTGAGCAGCGTAATGGCGGACTGCATATTGGCCATCGGGGTGCGCAGTTCGTGGGAGGCGGTGCGCAAAAACTCTTCCTTGAGCACCTGATTGGCTTCGAGGCTCTGGATCTGTCGCCGTAGTCGGGCAGCCTCTCGCAGCCGGTCGTAGAGACCTGTCGCACCTCCCGTCAGCATAAACAGGGTCAGGGGTGGGACAATCGGCAGCAGCCAAGCGGCATTTAACAGCAGAACGCTCAGCAGCAGCCAGCCCGCCCAGAGCCCCGCCACCGCCAGCAGCTGCCGCAGCCAGCCCTGACCGCTCAACAGCCAGCCCAACAGCGGCCCACCCAGCAAAAACAAGAGCAGCAGTTCTCGGCTAGACCAGGGTTGGAGATGGTGCTGGCACAGCAAATTGTCGATCAGGGTCGCGTGGAGGATGACGCTGCTGGTGGGCGGATTGCGGTCAAACGGAGTTGTCAATGGGTCCAGGCCGGTAGCCGTCACGCCCACCAGGACAATCTTGTTAGCAAAGCGCTCGGGGTCAACTTTGCCCGCCAGCACATCCACAAACGAATATTGGGTTAACCGGCTAGTTTGGCCCACCCAGCTCACCCAAAACGGCTGGGTCATGCTGGGAAGCCGGACTTCGGCCTGGGTGAGGCTGCGCGCCTGGGCTACCACCACCGCCAGCATCGGCACCCCGTTTAACTGGGGTGCAACCTGCCGGACGATCCCGTCGCTGTCCTGCTGGGTGAGGATGTGACCAACGCCTAGGGCGTTGCGGGCCAGAGTCGGGACGGGCTGAAGTACAGCACCCGTGCTATTCCAGGCCTGGACCAAAATCACCTGGCCCAGCTGGGCCATTGCTGCGCCCAACTGGGCATCGTCTGGGCTTGACTCGGAGAACAGCAGGTCAAACACGACCAGATTTGACTCAACCGGGGTGAGCAGCTTGAGCAGCTCGATATAGCGCTGGCGCGACCAGGGAAACCGGCCCAGCTGCGCCAGACTGGCATCGTCAATGTTGATCAAAACCAGCTCGCTGCTCCAGGGCTGTTGGCCCCGCATCTGAAACAGAGCCTGATAGCTGAGCTGCTCTAGGGGCGCTAAAAAGCCAAACTTTAGCAGCAGCAGCACCCCCAAGGCCGAGAGGCTACCTGGCAACAGCCGCTTCCAGCTAGATCGCCAACTAGATAAGGTCCAGATCATAGGTTTGGGTTTGGCCTAGGGGAGTGACAACAGTAATCGCTAGCCGGAGCCGGTTTGGGGCAGGTAGAAGCAGACTAAACTTGCCATCTCGATCAATCGCTTGCGGTTCTCCCTTGATCAGGACTGAACTGGTGGGATCGACCTGACCATTCACAATGATTCGCCGGATGCCTCGGCGAACGACGCGCTCAGCCTGGTAGTCTAGCCGGGGTTCGTTGGTAAATGGCACAGGTTCGGAGGGCGGTTCACCCGGAATCGTCACGTTTTGAAAGCCCGCTGGCACCTCCACAGCCTGGCCCTGGGCTTCGGTAGCCACATTGCCTTCCAGGGTTGCTACGCCCATTTTGCCATCTGGAAATACGATGACGCCAAATTCCGTGCCGCGCACACCACTGACCCCGGCAGGCGTCTGAATCTCAAACCGGGTATCGGGGTTGGTAAAGGGTCGTACCTGAAGCCGCACCCGGCCTCGATCAACCTGGAGCTGCGTGATTCGCCCGCCGCTGGCGGTGGTGGACAGCCCGGCGACTTCCAGGTGAGTATCGGCGGCCATTTCGACGGTACCAATCCCCGTATCTACGGCCAAGGTTGCAGCGGCATCTGCTCCGGTGATCAATCCCTCCCCTACGGCCTTTAGCCGATCCCCACGCCGGGCTGTCCGGCTGGTGCTGTTGTTGAAGTAGGTTACGGGCAGTTGCAGCTGCTGTACTTCTAGCCAGCGGTCTACCCGTACCGTCACCGCGTCGCCCCCTGTTTGGCTAGCGGAGGGATAGGCCAGGCCAATGACCAGCAAGGCGCTAGCTATTAGCCCATACCCAGCCCAACCCTTTAAGCGCTGGAAACTGGCCGGTCGGACCAGGGATCGCTGGAGCTCAGCTCGCTGGACTGGAAATTTCTGCTCCGGCAGCCTGACGCTACAACCGATTGTTGACCGAATCCACCGCTGCAACAACTTCAACACGCTACTTTCTTGACACCCCTTCTATGGTTTTGTTTCAACTCGAACTCTACACAGAATTAAATTATTTCAAATCAAATTCGAAATCTCACTGTCCCACAGATTTGCTTCAGAATGCGCCTACGCCCGCCCGGAACATTGATTTAGAATTTAAAGTCCGGCCATCTACCCTGTCAGCTGTTCAAACTATTGTTCAAACTATTTGCAGGACGGCTCACCGTGCTATCCAAATCACCGTGCTATTCAAATCACCGTGCCACCCAAATCACTGCGCTCCCGAATCACCGGGCTACAAGTTACCGTGTAGCCAAGGCGAGTGGCAGTCCCAGCCAGCTCAGGCTAGACAAATTGATACAGGAACCGCCACAAAAATTAGTGCAGAGTAGCGAGAATACGGTCGCCAACAGGCCCGGCAGATATTAGTGGCTGTAGCTTAGAATACCGTGAGTCGGGTTTTGACGAAGCGAAACTGCTGTTGGAATTAATCCAATTTTTACAATGAGCGTATTTTCTATAGCCATGAGTACATAGGATATAGAGCGGATATAGAGCGATTTTGCCTAAATTCTGTCTACAACAGCTCGTCTGCCCCATTGGAATTGAAAACTCCGGTTGCCCCATTTCTTGCCTATGCCAGCCCCGCGTCCGATCTACCTTGATGCCCATGCCACCACGCCTCTGGACCCAGAAGTGCTAGCGGCCATGCTGCCCTACTTCACCGAGCAGTTTGGCAACCCGGCCAGCGTTGGCCATTTCTATGGCTGGGAAGCCGAGGCCGCTGTGCAGCAGTCCCGCAGCACGATCGCCACCGCCATTGGCGCTACCCCGGAAGAAATTGTCTTTACCAGCGGTGCTACCGAAGCCAATAATTTGGCGATCAAGGGCGTTGCCGAAGCCTACTTTGCTCGGGGGCGGCATCTGGTCACAGTCGCAACTGAACACAGCGCCGTGCTCGATCCCTGCCGCTATCTACAATCGCTAGGGTTTGAGCTGACTGTTCTGCCGGTCCAGGCCGATGGGTTGCTCGATCTCGACCAGCTTGAGAAAGCCCTGCGGCCCGACACGGTGATGATTTCGGTGATGGCAGCCAACAACGAAATTGGGGTGCTGCAACCGCTGGCCCAGCTTGGCCAGATTTGCCGACAGGCCAACGTGCTGTTTCACACCGATGCGGCCCAGGCCATCGGCAAAATTCCGCTCAACGTCGAGGCGACGCAGATCGATCTGCTTTCCCTCACGGCCCACAAGCTCTATGGCCCCAAGGGGATCGGGGCGCTCTACGTCCGGCGTCGCCAGCCCCGCGTCCAGCTTGCGCCCCAGCTACATGGGGGCGGCCAGGAGCGAGGCCTGCGCTCGGGAACGCTCTATACGCCGCAAATTGTTGGGTTTGCCAGGGCGATCAGCCTCGGCCTGGAACAGTTAGACCTGGAACAAAAGCGAATTCTGGACCTGCGTCACCAGCTCTGGCAGCAGCTCCAAACCCTGCCGGATATTCACCTCAACGGCCACCCGGATCAACGGCTGGCGGGCAATCTCAACGTCAGCTTGGGCGGCGTGGACGGTCAGGCGCTGCTGCTGGGGCTACAGCCCGTTGTTGCTGTTTCCTCAGGCTCTGCCTGCACGACCGCCAAGCCGGAGCCTTCCCATGTGCTGCTGGCTCTGGGGCGTGAACCCGCCTTGGCCTACGCCTCCCTGCGCTTCGGGATTGGCCGTTTTACTACCGCTGCGGAGATCGACCGGGTGGCCGCTGCCGTGATCGAAACGGTGCAGGCGCTGCGCGCTTCAGGTCAGACCGGTCCTATCAGCGCCTGACTCATCCTGTGCCTCATCCTTGGCCAGACCCAGACGCTCTAGCGCCGCCTTGGCCGCCGCCTTCTCCGCATCCTGTTTGCGACGGCCCTGACCCTGGCCGTAGGGTCTGCCCTGAACGGTGACAATCGCTGTGAAGGACATGGCGTGGGCAGGGCCAGACTGGGCCGTGATCTGGTAGCGGGGCACCTCGGCGCAATGGGCCAAGGCCCATTCCTGGAACCGGCTTTTGTAGTTGATAGTCAGGGCGGTGCTCCCTAGCTGATAAGCCACTGCGGCAAACAGGGGCTCCACGTAAGTCTGAACCACCGCCACGTCTGAATCGGCATCCAGGAAATAGGCTCCAACCATGGCCTCAAAGGCGCTGCTCAGCAGATTGGGGTTCCCGCGTCCGCCGTCGCGCTCGGCCCCGTTGCCCAACCGCAGATGTTGCCCCAACCCCAGCCATGTGGCAAAGACAGCCAGCTGTTTTTCATCTACTAGCGCAGCCCGCAGGGCCGTCAGTTCGCCTTCGGGGCGGCTGGGAAACTGGCGGTAGAGAAATTCGCCGCTGAGAAAGTTGAGCACCGCATCGCCAAGAAATTCTAGGCGCTCGTTGTGGAGTAGCGCTTGAGGATGTTCGTGGGTGTAGGAGCGATGGGTCATGGCCTGTTCAAACAGGGCGCGATTGCGAAAGGGCGGCAGCTCGACCTGTAGATCCTGTAACCCCTGTCGCCCAGAATTTGGCCGGTTAGGTCGGTTAGATGAGATAGGCATGATCAGCTCGGTATCCCCGTCTAAAGCCATGCGGTCAAGTTCAATCACTTAAAATTTCAAATTTCTTAAAGTATTTATAAATATTGAAGCAGTATTCTTAATACCAGATTTTTCCAACGCCTGGCGGCTTTGCTCGACCTCGGGCTAAGCTGCCGCAGGTTGAATCAGACCGAATCATACAGTCTAAGTAGGTAGGTGCAACTATTTTTAGGATGGTGGGGGTTTGGGGGATGCGCCCCCAACAAAGGGCAAGCCCTCTGTACTCCCCTAAGACCCTCTTCGATTTAATCAAGCCCAGCTATTAGCTGTGCGGAATGGCCGTTCCATCTGCTGGATCTACTGGTTCTCGCTCTTTAGCATCCTGGCGGTATCCTGGCGATTGCTGACAGAGTTCTGATCCGATTGGCGTAACTCCGACTCCCTGTTGAATGTCCACTAGAAAATCATGACACCATCTACCTCGATTAGCGCTAAACCAGCGCTCAAGCTGTCCACCGACTTGAACGAATTGTCTTTAGAAACTTTAGTCCAGCAGGTGCTCAGCTCTGGCCAGATCACCGCCACCGAGCGACAGGGGTTCTACCGCTTTCTGCTCGCCGATTTGCCCCTCACTTCAACCACAATCGAGCAGATTAGACAGGTGTTTGATCGGGTCAGGGCAGGTTTAATCCGCGTGGTCGATTAATTCGAGTCTGGAGATCACACCCTGCCAGGGCTCGCCTTTGGACAGCCTTCAGACAATCAGCCGCCATAGCCAGACCGTCAGCCCCAGGATTGCCAGGTGTTGAGACAGCAGCGTTCGCAAGGGCTGGCGGGCGATTTTTTGGGTCAAAATTAGGCTGAGAAGGGCGCTGACCAGCAGGGTGCTGCCTTGCAAGAAATCGATCACGGCGGGATGGGCCACCACAGTCGGCAGGGTAGCTTGCAGCCTGAGGCCAAACGTGGCCAGGCTGACGGGCAAAATCTGTCCAGCCTCAGTCAGGCCGAGCTGGAGATAATGGGCCAGATTCGCCCCCAGCACCAGGGGCAAATAGCCGTAGGCCAGCTCAATGAATGACCGCTTGCAGCTATTGCTCCGGCGCAGCAGCTGGTCGGCCCCCAGGGTGATCAGGGCGGGAATCAACAGTGCTGCAATCGAGCTGCCCACATGTATCCCGACCTTATTCAAGGCCAGATCCAGCCCCAGCTGACGGTTTAGATCGGGCAAATGGTGCAGAAACACCGCCCCAAACAGCAGCAGCAGCAGCGCCACCTCGGGAGCCGTAGCGGTATGGGTTGTCCAGAGTTCAATGCCAAAAGGCCGCAGGTTAAGCTCCACCGAGCGGTGGGGGCAGGCTTTGAGGCAGGTCATGCAGAGAACACAGTCTCGATTGTCCTGGAGCTGGGCCGGGTGGGAATAGATCGGACAGCCCCCCGTCTCCTGGCCCTCGCCCTTCTCGGGGCCGCCCTTATAGCACTGATAGGTGGTGCAGGTGGCAGCACAGATGCCCTGCTGGGCCCGCAGTTCTAGAAAAGAGAGCTTGGCAAACAGGCCGTTCATGCCGCCGATGGGGCAGAGATAACGGCACCAAAACCGCCGTTCAAACAGCAGCGAAAAGATCACCGCCCCCGCCGTGATCAGCAGCAACAGACAGCTCGACAGATAGGCCGTGTTCTCCAGGTTCCAAATTTCTTCCCAGAGCAAAATCAGGCTAAACAGGCCAAACAGAAACCAGCCGCCCCAGCGCTCGGCCTGCTGACGGGGCCAGGGATATAGCTGGCGGGGCCAGAGCTTAAGCGACAGGGTTTGGGCCAGCTCGCCGTAGATCATAAACGGGCAGGCGGCACACCAGATTCGGCCCAGGAAGGGAAACAGCATCATCATCACCGGCCACCACCAGGCCCAAAACAGATTCAGCACCAGACTCTGGTCGCGGGTTTGGGGACCAAATAGCCCAATCGCCACGATCAGCGGAAACAGCCAGAGGGTGAGGCCATAGTTGATTCGGGTGGGCCACCAGGGGCTGCGCAAAAACTGCCGCAGCTTCGGGTAGGTATTTAGCAGGTTGAGTCGGAACCGGCGGGCTTTAGTGCTGACCGACCAGAACACTTCTTCGGTCAGAACCGGCGCGCCGTTGGATTGGACAATCGCCCGCGTCACCAGGCTTTCTAGTTCGGCCAGGTTGCCGGGAAAGTCGTAGCCCTGGAGCCGCCGCAGGGCTTCTGGGGCCACCTGGGGCTGGGATAAACCGCGCGAACGGCAGTAGAGGCTGATGTAGTAGGTGACCTGGGCAGCAATGTCGGCCTTGGCTACCCGCACAGGCGGCACCTTGATCAAATGGGTGCCCAGCTTCTTGCAGCTTTCAATTTCAGGAATAATCCGTTCCGAGGTCAGCAGGATGCGGGCCTGACTGGTGTGGGGCTGGGGAACAGGCGCGCTGTCCCGGTCTACCGGTTCATATTCGCCGGTTTCCAGCAGGCGCAGCAGCTTTTGCTCTAGCGGTTTGGGTAGATCCTGGACGTTGTTCAGCATCAGGCTGCCGTTGCCCAGCCAATCCAACAGCCCCGGCTTACCCCCGACCCGGCCAAACAGCTCGGCCCCGTTGGCTTGCAGCGTGTCGCAATTTACCTTGATCAAAGGCAGCTTGCGGCAGTTCGACCCGAAGTGGATCAGGGCCGCAATATTGTCTTTACCTAAACCCGGCTCGCCAAAAATCAGCACGGGCTGCCGATCCAAAGCGGCCTTTTTGATCGCCTGCCGCAGTCGCGTCGCGAGCGGCTCGACCCGACAATTCCCTGCCTCACCTTGGGCACCAGATAGGGGCGCAGCGCCACCTGTCGCTCTTGCTCGAAAGCCAGCTGGGCCGCCATCGCATCCAGTTCGGCGGCCAAATAGCGGGAAAACGCCTGGGCAATCTCGCTATAG
>JBJTUI010000704.1:0-3237 GCA_046080625.1 Elainella sp.
ATCAACTATCTTGACATCAAATTAAACGCTATAATTTTGATATCAAGTATCTTGACGTCGAGAGATTCAAAGGGGCAGCATGACTGGACGCACAATTGCTTTGATCGCAGCCCTGCTGGGCGGCGGGTTTATTCCGGTTCAGGTGGCGCTGAATACGCTGCTGCGTCGTGCTGTGGGCGAACCGATGCAGGCTACCTTCATCTCCTATTTGGTGGGAACGCTGACCTCGCTGGCGGTTTGCATGCTGGCCCGCTATCCGCTGCCTACCGCTACGGCTCTAGCGCAGACTTCCTGGTGGATGTGGATTGGTGGCTGTTTGGGCACCGTCTATGTCTGGTCTACCATTTTTGCCACACCCAGAATTGGTGCAGCGCTGGCGCTTGGTCTGACGATTGCGGGTCAAATGATAGCGGCTCTGTTCCTCGATCATTACGGCGCTTTGGGACTGACAAAATATCCCGCTAGCCTGGAGCGAATCGCTGGCGTTGTGCTGGTGGTGTTGGGCGTCTCTCTGGTGGCTTATGTCAAGCGCTGAGCCATTTAATTTATGCTGAAGTTTACAGCTAAAAACGCTGCCCAACCAGCATCTTCTGACTCGAAGAACTTGGATTGGACAGCAGGGCTACATGGAGAACAATTGGGTTTACCCAGACTGTAGTTACTCCAACTTTTGGTTAATGCTGCTGGACTCTACATCTTGCCGTTTTGCATCACTTCCTGCAGGTGTTTGCGCACGGTTTCTGCCTGCTGGCGGTCGGTTTGCTGAAGCTGGCGCAGTAGCTCAACGCAGGGCTGGGAGCCGATTGCTTCTGCGTCTTGAATGTAGGTGTCATAGAGCTGTACAGCTTCCGATTTGTTTTTCAACACCGTCAACAGGTCGTATTCTAAGTCGCTGATTGCTTTTGTAGGCCTGATTAAATTGAAGAGGGTCTTAGGGGAGTACAGAGGGCTTGCCCCCAAGCCCCTGCCGTCCTACATTTGCACCTACCTACTTATCAGGACAAGGCCCGCTAATCGACGACGCTCAGCATGAAGTTGATGCGCTGTTCAAAATCAAGCTGTTTGATTAAAGCTGTGAATTGTTCTGTCTCGGCTGGCAACTCGTAGTCCGACGGAACCTGGACAATCGTACCGTCTTCCATACCTTGAGCCAGCAGCAGCCAGACTTCTAGCTTGGCATTGCGGCTGAGGGCATCGTAGGCCCGACCATATTCGGTGGCGCTGTCTTGAAGGAGATTGCGCTGGGCTTGCAGCTGTTCTTGCTGGGGCAGGGTGGCGATTTGGTCGAACACGGCTTTACCAGGGACTTCCACACTATTGGGTGGGGCGGGCTGAAGCTGGTCTTTGATGTCTAGATAACCGTACCAGAGCAGGGCAAGCTGGGTATCAACATCAAAGCCCTGGAAGGCATCCAATGCTGGCCTTGTGCTTTCATCGATTGTGTAGGTCATGTTTCAAGATCAAATCAAGGTCAAATAAATAAACTGTATTCAGGCCGTACCCAAATAAGTACTCTTTGTCTTACTCTTAAGCTAAATATCTCAGCTCTACAATCCCTCCTACCCTGGAGTGAGACGGGGTTAAATCCTAGGGATATGTTGGCTACTTTGGTTGATCCTGTTGATTTATCCTGTTGCAGTGGGGAAGGGGAAGAATGGGGAAATCAACTCAGAGTTGCCCGGCCCAGACTCACCCTGGGGGAGATGCCAAGCTCGGGCTGATGGCTCAAGTTGGAAACATTGTCTTGGAATATTGTCTTGGAATCTGGAGAACCTAGGCCGACCTATTGGAAACCGCTGCTGGAGCCGGAAGCTTTCAAACCCTGCTTGAGGCAATTCAGACCGCTGAATTAACGGAGACACTGAAAAGTGAGGGGCCTTTTACGGTTTTGGCACCGACCGACCAAGCCTTTGCCCGGTTGCCCGACGGCACGATGGAGGAGCTGAAACAGGATCTGTCGAAACTGAAGCAGGTGCTGTTCTACCATGTGCTGTCGGGGGATGTGAGATCCGACGACTTGGCCGAAATTCACGAAGCGCCGACGCTGGAGGGGTCGGTGCTGATTGTGGAGCAGGAGGACGGGGTGCGGGTGAATGATATTCCCGTGGTTCAAACAGATATTTTGACTGACAACGGCGTGATTCACGTAATCGATGGTGTTCTGATGCCGACGATTCTGATTCCGGACTAGGGGGGGTCGCCACGCTCGCCGGGTGTTTTTGGCCCTAGCGAATGTATGCCACCGTTACACCTGTGCCGCCGTCGGCCTGTTCGGCGGCCTCAAACCGCTCGACCTGGGGATGGCGCTTCAGGAATTCCTGGATGCCTTGGCGCAGTTTGCCCGTGCCATGGCCGTGGATAATCCAGATTGGGCCTGCGTCAGCAGCAGCAATTTTGTGTTCGAGCAGCACTTCCGCATCGGCAACCCGGCTGCCGCGAATGTCGAAGGTGTTGCGCGAGGTGCGGATGGCGGGAGCGGGCGGCGGCGGTGGGGCAGGGGGTGGAGGGGCAGGTTTGGCGGGCAGCTCGGCTTTTTCACCCTGCAAGGACTCCACATCGGCCAGGGAGACGGTCATTTTCATCAGGCCGAACCGGACGCTGAGTTCACCGTCTTCGTCGGGGTTGGTCAACACTTCAGCCGTTTGGCCCAGACGCGGAATTCGCACGCGATCGCCAATTTGGGGTCGAAAGCCCGGTTTGGGTTTGGCGGGCTGGCGCGAGGGCAGGCGCTGGCTGGCGATCTGGTTGAGGGCGTCGGTGGCCTGCTGGGCGTCCTGGGCGGTGGGCGTGCCCTGCTGTAGACGGCGGATCACCTGGGCAATGTCGGCTCTGGCCTGGGTGAGCGCCTGCTGGATCGCCTGCTCCTGCTGCTGCTGCAAATCGCGCTCTCGCTGCTTCAGCAATTCGGCTTTGCGGGCTACTTCCTGGTGCAGGCGTTCGGCCTGCTGGACTAGATCGGCGGCGGTTTTGGCCTTTTCTTCCTGCTGGCGGCGCTGGGCTTCTAGGCCCGCAATCACCTGGTTGACTTCCTGGGAGGCGCTGACACCTACCTGCTGTTGGGCCTGGTCGAGGATATCGGATTGCAGCCCTAAACGACGGGCGATGGTGAGGGCGTTGGAGCGTCCGGGGATGCCCCAGAGCAGGCGGTAAGTGGGCGAGAGGCTGCGGTCGTCAAATTCAACCGAGGCGTTCTCGAAGCGGTCGTCCTGGTATTTCAGGGCTTTGAGTTCGCCGAAG
>JBJTUI010000705.1:0-6826 GCA_046080625.1 Elainella sp.
GGGGGGGGGAGGGGAGGAAATGGGTTAAGTTCAGAAATCGGGCGGTGAAGGTTTCTTGCACTGCTTCCCAAGGGTATGGCCTCTACTCTGCATCTCACCTCATCAGTTCGACTGCCCCAGCCTTTGCCCTGATTCACCTTGCACCTACTCTGCATTGATTGAACTTTGCACGGTTTCTCAAGAACTCTGCAAGCAGCTTTACTGCGCCCGCTGAATTTTTGGAGCACTCAAAAATATGTCAGATTCACAAACCTCTGTTGATTCATCTTCCCAAACCGCGGTTCTTCCGAGTGCATCAGGAACTCAGACCACAATTCAAACCACAACCCAGACCACAACCCAAACCGGCGGAGCCCCAGCAGGCACCGCGTCTAGCTCTGGGGAGACAGTGACCCAAACGATAGCTCAAGTCACAACCCAAGTAACGGAACCCGCTCCAATAGCGGCCAACAATAATTCATCGTCCAGTTCGGCTGCCTCGACTGTGGTTGCCTCAACTGCAACCACCTCAACTGCAACCACCTCAACTACGGCTGCCTCAGATACCCCAGTGGCCACTACAACGAGTGCAGCAGCCACTACAGCGACTTCAGCTGCCGGAAGCACAGCTGGAGCTATTGGGACGGCTGCCCCTGTGGTCCAACCTGATATGCAGGCCAGCTCCAATGCTGCTCCTGGCGTCCAGGCCAGTGTGGTGGTAGATAACACCGCGACCCACAGCAGCTCTGGCGCTCAGGCTGTTGATGCCCAAACGGGGCTGGGAGCCGCTGTTGTGACCTATAGCGATGGCACGACCAACGCCGCCGGAGCGGTGTCAGTCGATGCTAAAAATGGCCTGGCTGCGACCGTCTTTTTGCATAACAGTACGCCGACGCCAGCACCGACGCCGACGCCAGGCACGGCTGTCATCTCCAGCACAAGTTCCAGTACCTCTAGCACAACCGTCAATCCAACCGCAGGGACAGCGACAACGGCCAGCACCTCCAGCACCGTAGCCAGTACAACGGCTGCTGCGACGGATGGTTCTACGGCAGCGACCGTAGCCAGCACGACTTCTAGCACTTCCAGCACAGTTGCCCCAACCGGCACAGCCGCCAGTACGACAACCTCTACGGCTGTCACCACCACCACGGCTCCCAGCACCAGCTTCCAGGCCAGCGAAAACCTGTTTGGCAGTGCGGGACTTCCCTCCCTCACCAATGCCAGCGTTGGCGTAGTAGACACCGGCAACGGCCCAGCCGCAGGCGTGTTTATCAACGGTGCTGCTATGCCAATTGCTATCGCTAGCAGCGCGATTGATCCTGCGACCGCGGCTTCCAGTACAGACCTGATCAATAGCCTGATGCAGGTTATGGTGCCAAACTCAGGTGCTGTCGGAGGAGCGACTGCGGCATCGGGTACTTCGGCAGCCGGAGCCGCAACAGGGGGGACTACCGCAGCTGCAGCCACAACGAGCAGCCCCACCGGAACTTCCGCCAGCAGCTCGACGGCTACCGTTGCTACATCTACTGCTGCCACTGGTGCCACAACGGGTGCCACGACGGGTGCCACAACGGGTGCCGCGACTGGTGCCGCGACTGGTGCCACGACGGGTGCCACAACCAGTACCACTGCGACCACCGCAGCTGTGACGACTACAGTGGCCACCGAAACAGTAGCTATCGAAACAATAGCTACCACAGTGGCTACCGAAGTAGTGCCTGCATCCACTGGAGCGACGAGTTCAACGCTCACGACTGCCCTGCCTGTAATTACAGCAGCTCTGAACCAGCCCGCTCCCGCTGTAACAGCCGACGGGACTCCAACCCTGGCCTCCCTGGGCAACCTGATGGTTCTTTCGAGTATTCAGGGGATCTCGGCCAGCGGGGTCACGGTAGTGAATACCTGGTTGAAATCAATTGGGGCTGGCTCATTCACCCTGACAGGCACCACCATGAAAGGGGCCGGGTCGGGTGCGACCGAAACGGGGTCAACTTTGCTGGCCACCGATGGTTCGATGCTGATGTCAGCCAGCTTGAAAACAGTTGGGGTCGGCAGTTTCAGCATGAACACAACCTCCCTCAACGCGGCTGGTTCGGGGGCAACCGAAACGGGGTCAGAGATGTATGTGGAGGGCGCTATGGTGGCGTCTACCTCCCTCAAAGCCCTGGGAACCGGCACGGTCAGCATCAGCGGAACTACAATCGCTGCCGCTGGTTCAGGTGCAGTCCAGACAGGCGCGACCGGGATGATGGCCACGGGTGGCCTTAGCGCTAACCTGAACGCCCTGGGAGCGGGCACCTTCAGTACCGGAAGCACGGGGATTCATGCTGCCGGAGCCGGAGCTGCCGATGGCTCGATGCAGGTTGTTGCCAATAGCCCGACTGCTACAACGGCGATGGATGGCTCCATGAAAGCGGCGGGTGCAGCCACGATGAGCATCACCCAAACCGGCATGAGCATGGATACTGCGGGGCAGCTTGATCTCAATCAAACCGTGGTGCAGGTTGCAACTGCTCCGGTTTCCTCGAATACCTCACCCGCTGGTACAGCCACCGCTACTCCAGCCGCCGCCACCACAGCCACCTCGGCCTCAGCTGGCACCTCAGCTACCGCAGCCGCAGCCACCCCATCCGCAGCTACCCCATCCGCAGCTACCACCTCAGCCACCCCAGCCGCAGCCACAGAAGCCACCTCGGCCTCAGCTACTCCAGCCGCAGCTACCCCAGCCGCAGCCACAGTTAGCACTAGCAGCTCTAGCGTGGCCGTGGTGACGACTACCGCTGCGCCAAATCTCAGCGATGCAGCTGTCTCTAGCCTGCTGGATGAGGTGCTGACCTGGGTAGCAGTGATGGAAACCATCGGCACGGGCCTGTTTGTCGATCGCAGCAGAACCGTGACGACCCAAAGAACCGGAACCCTGCGGCAAATGATGGGCGGCTCCACCGACATCACCAGCTTCCTGCTGGGACTGAGCGGAGCTGGAAATGCGGCGGCGGGTCTAGGCACCACAGGCGGACTTCTGGAAGCCGCAGCAGGGATCTTCCTGCCCAGCACGGGACAAGGAGGGACGGCTCTCCTGCCCACCGCCCAGGGCTTCGTTCAAACCATGCAAGGGGCTTCCGATCCCAGCACGGCTATCATTGGCTCCCTGCTGGCGGGTGACACCAGTGCCCTGACCAATCTGGGCGGTGCAGGTTCGGCGATTCCCGCAGGTTCAATCCCTTCTGGAACATCCAGTGCCTTAAATGGCCTGATTTCCCTGGGCACTGCTGCAATTTCGGCCATCGGCGCAGGGAACAACACCGGTACGACTGGCGGCACAACCGGCAGCGGCACGACCGGTACTACAACTGGCAGCACGACTGGCAGCGGCACGACCGGTACTACGACTGGCGGCACGACCGGTACTACGACTGGCGGCAGCACAACCGGCACTACAACCGGTACAACTGGTGGCACAACCGGTACTACAACCGGCACAACTGGCGGCAGCACAACCGGTACGACTGGCAGCGGCACGACCGGTACTACAACTGGCGGCAGCACGACTGGCAGCAGCACAACTGGCGGCAGCACGACCGGTACTACAACTGGCGGCACGACTGGTACAGGTACAGCAGGGACCACCGCTCCAACTCGTGAACAGATCGCTTTTGCAGTTGCGAACAGCCCAGATCCCGAGCAATCTGCTCTAGACCTGCTGGGTGGACAGTTTGGCCTACCGCCCGGCACCCTCTCGATCAGCAATGCCCAGACCAGCCTGGTTGTACTAGAGCAAATTACCCAGCTCACTCCGGGCAGCCTCAGCTCGGTCAGTAATCCCACAGCGGCCATGCAGCTGATTGCTTACCAAACGCTGAAGGACATCGGTGCTCCGGCTAACGACCTTGCGGCTGGTATGATCGCGATGCAAAACCCAGGTCTGGTCGATGCGCTCCAACCCCTGGGGACTCGTCTCCAGCAGATGGCGGCGGCGGCTAACTCTGGCGCTGGTACTGGTGCTGGCACCACGGGCACGGGCACCACGGGCACGGGTACTACGGATACTGGCACTACGGGTACGGGTACTACGGGTACGGGTACTACGGGTACTACGGGTACCGGCACCGGCACCGGCACCACAGCGGCTGGTTTGCCTGACACGACCGCAAACAGCCCCAGTTCTGATCCAAGCACTGCCCCATCTGGCCCAGCTGCCAATGCTGGCACCACCGGTACGACTACAGCCGGTAACAGCGGCCCGACGCCTGAGCAAATCGCTCTTGCCACCGCAGTCGCCAGCAGTCCCGACCCGGAACAGGCCGCTCTGGATGTGTTGGGTGGACAGCTTGGCCTACCGCCCGGCACCCTCTCGGTCAGCAATGCCCAGGCCAGCCTGGTTGTACTGGAGCAAATTACCCAACTCACTCCGGGCAGCCTCAGCTCGGTCAGCAACCCCGAAGCAGCCATGCGGGTGATTGCGCTCCAGACTCTGAAAACCATCGGCGTCCCCGTGGATAATACGGTGCTGATCGGACTGGTGATTGCTAACCAAGACCTGGCTCTGCCTCTATCTTCTCTGGAGGGACGACTCCAGCAGATGGCTGCGGCGGCCAATGGCACTACTGACACCACAGACACTACCGGCACAGACACCAATGGTGCTGGCACGACCGGTACTGGCGCGGGCTCCACTGGCACGGGCACGACTGGCACGGGCACGACCGGAGCAGATCCGGGCACCACAGGAACTCCGAGCACACCTACAAATCCCGAGACGACAGCTCCAGGAACCACAGGAGGTGCAGGCACCCCAACCAGTTCCTCGAATCCGCTCACCGCTGCCTTTGCCGCTCTGCTCAGTAATCCCAGCCTGCTTCAAGCTGGTTTGGAGATGCTGACCACCCAGCTGGGTCTACCGGCAAGCAGCCTCTCCCTGGATAATCCCCAGGCCAGCCTAGCCCTCGTGGAAACCAGCTTGGGTCTAGCGCCGGGTTCGCTCGCTGTCCTTTCGAGCAATCCCCAGGCCCTGCTGGCCGGACTGGCTGCCCAAGGCCTGACTGGCGGAGCGGGCGGCACTCCAACTGCTGGCACCGGCTCTACGCCTGGAACGACACCTACTGGATCAACCACCGGCTCGACCCAGTCCGCAGTCAATCTGTTCCAAGCCATCGCCAGTCTGTCAGAAGGCTTGAAGACAATTGCGGCACCGCCGCCCCCCAGCAGTGGTACAAGCGGTTCGGGCACAGGCGGTTCGGGCACAGGTGGTTCCGGCACAGGCGGCTCTGGCCAGACGGGTTCAACAGCTGATGGTGGTTCAACACCAGCTGGCAGCGGCAATACGGGCGGTTCTACCGGTACCTCCGGCGGCACAACTGGTGCTAACTCAGCCATTGTGACAGCCATTCTCAGTACGCCCGATCCGCTGCAAGCCAGCCTCGATCTGGTCGCAATTCAGTTCGGCCTACAGCCAGGAGCAATCTCCCTCAGCAATCCCCAGGCCAGCCTTGCCCTACTCGAACCCCAACTCGGCCTTGAGCCGGGCCGCCTCAGCAACGTGAGTAACCCTCAGGCCGCCCTAGAGCTGTTGGCCAGACAGGTGCTGATTGGGCTGGGCGTTCCACCTACCATGGTCGAGCAGATCTACAGCTACCCAGCCAGCAATTGGACGGGTGGCAGTGGTACTCAAGGTGGGTCAGGTGGTAGCACCCAGGGCGACAATTCGTCTGAGCCCGTGAATCCGGGCGACTCAGATGGAACAAACCCAGAGGTCAATCCGCTGCAAGCTGGTCTGGATCTGCTGGCAAGTCAGCTCGGCCTAACCGCTGGCAGCCTGTCCCTGGCCAATCCCCAGGCCAGCCTGATCACGCTGGAAACCCAGCTGGGCCTGCCCTTTGGCACCTTGCGCAATCTTCCTGATCCCCAGGCAGCCCTCACCCTCCTGGCTCAGCAAACTCTAGCCGGAATTGGTCTGCCCACCGATTGGCGAGACTACTACGACTACGAGCAAGACTACGGCAGCGGTGGCAATACCCCAGAGACTCCAGACTGGAATGATGACGGCAGCGTTGGCGAAACTCCCAACACTCCACCCGAGGATGAATTGTCTAGCCCAAATTCTCCGCCGATTGCTACCGATGACAGCAGCAATCTAGGTGACGATCTGGGCAATGTTCCCGGCGATGCGCCCGACCAGCCCGCACCTCCCACTGCTGGCGAATCTGCTGGCGAATCTACTGGCGAATCCTCTGGACAGCCCCTGACGCCAGCAGAAGTTGGCTCAACCCAGTCCTTCGGAACCGGTGCAGCCACGTCTGGCCCTCGGGTGATTCAACTCCAGCTGCCCCAAAATGGCCCGGCTGACCAGCCTACCGACCAGCCCCTGATTGTGATCCGACGCGGAACTCGCGGTCGAGATGTGATGAGCGGCGGCAACGGGGATGACTCCCTGTATGGCCTGGTGGGCGATGATACCCTGAAAGGTCTGGGCGGTAAGGACAATCTGTTTGGCAACATGGGCAGCGACCGTTTGATGGGCGGTGAAGGGGACGACATCATTAACGGCGGCCAAGGTAACGACGTCGTGGTAGGGGGCGCTGGTGCGGATCTGTTCGTCCTCACGACTGGCAGAGGTCAAGATATGATTCGCGACTTTGAGCTAGGAATCGACAGGCTGGGCCTCCGTGGTTTTGCCTTCGAAGACCTGACGATTGAGCAATCTGGACAAAATACCCTGATTCGTCTAGGTGATGATGCCCTGGCCGTACTCAAAAACGTTGCGCCCAGTGACCTGACTAGCGCTAGCTTCACCAGTCTCTAACCGAGACGCTAATTGGAAAACGGATAGAGGATCAGAAATTCATAC
>JBJTUI010000706.1:0-6100 GCA_046080625.1 Elainella sp.
CCCGTTGAGGGGCAGCTTCTGTCATCAAGGTTAAGTATGGAGCGACAAATGCCCACTCCTCATCGCTGACATCTGTTGGGTATGCTGTTCTTTCCATACTCCCACTCTAACGAATCCTAAAAGTCCATAACACGCTCTAGCGTCATGTCGATGTGGTAGTAGTTGCCCTTGTAGGCTCCCAACCGTTCACCCAGTTCGGCAGGACTCTCGACGTGGCGAGCAATAATCGATTGTTTGATGTTGGGCGCATAGTCGGCCAGCTTGTCGATCACCCGATCGGCGACTTGGGTTTTCAGGTCGTCCGTCCAGCCCGTGCCTTTCAAGCCCTCCTGGGTGTTTTCAATCTGGTAGGGGGCGAAGAACTCGATCCAGAGCGTATGCTGGCCGGGGGGAGCCATGGATGGATCGAGCATCGTCGGCACCACCGCATAGAAGGAGGGATCGGCGTCAGGAATCCGGCCAATGCTGGGGTCGCTATGGGCGATCTCGACCTGTTTCACCGAGTCGGCAATCAGCACAGAACCAATCAGATATTCGTCCTGATGGCCGTGGTGGATGAATCGCGGCGCTTCCGAGAGGGCACAGTCAATTTTAAGGATAGTCTCATTGTTATTTACGATCCGTCGCTGCAGACGTTCTCGCAAATGTTCATCCGCGTCGTCTACTTCGGCGCTGTCCATCAGCTGAAGGAACAAACGTTTGGCGTCGATATTGGAGATTACCCCCTTGCGGGCGCGGTATTCCTGACCGCCTGCTACGCAAACTCCGACCGCCTTGCCGTCATCGATCAGGATTTTCTCGACGGTTTGCTCAGTTAAAACCTGACCGCCCAATTGTTTGACGAGTCTGAGCAGAGCTTCTGTCAGGGCACCTGTACCGCCGCGCGGTCTGGCCATGCCGGGGTGGTGACGCATCGCCAGCATAATCGCCCCAATTGCCAGGTTCTTTTGGCTGGGCGGCACTCCCATTTCGGACGCCAAACGGGCCAAGGGCGCTTTCAGAAACTCCGAGTCAAAATATTCGTTCAGCATGTCCTCGGCGCTGGTGAGCATGGTGCGCAGCAGATCCAGCGTTTTATCTGGCCCGCCCAGCACCGAAAGCAGATCCCTGAGCTTGTGCAGATCGTAGTTGCCGATAATATCAATAATCGATTTAGGCGGTGCATTGAAGATGGGCACAATTCCTTTCAACAGCCGCTGCCAGTAGTCAATAAATTCAGCATATTTGACCGCATCTCTGGCATTGAACTGGGCGATTTCCTGACATGTTTTTTCGACCGACTGGTGGGCCAGGAAATATTTGCCGTCGGGATGGGGCAAAAGACAACTGGATCACAGTAGAGATATTCCAGACCGTATTTCCCCAGCTCCAGCTCTTCTACAACTGGCCCCAAATGGATAAATTCGTGGTCAATGGCACAGCGATTGAAGCGAAAGCCCGGAGCCTCCTGGGGCATCAGCTCTTCCGTTGTGGCTCCGCCGCCGGGGACAGGTCGCTTTTCCAGCAGCGCAACGCTATAGCCCTCCTTCAACAGGTAGGCTGCACAGGTTAATCCGTTGTGCCCCGCACCAATAATAACAACGTCATAAGACTGCATAATTTACTCCAGTAAAATTTGAACGATCGCCCGAACAATTACTTGAACGACTATAGACCTCCAGACAGATCTGAATAACTTATTGAATGAATGCTGAAGTAACCGGCGGCAATAGAACCAAGACATCTAAAAAGCTAGCCTGCTAGCCGGACAACGCCCAAATCAAATGCGTCCGACTAAACCGAGCTAGCTTAAAGCAAACTGAGAATGAACCGTGAACTAAGAGATATTCACTTGTGGTGGTTGAGCTTGAGCTTTGGGCAACTCAAGAGAATCTTAGAAATCTATTGATCAGAACTGTGCTGGTCAGAACCGCGTTGACAAGTTTTTCGACAGCCGTCCTACTGCATGATGTGCAGAACGTCCCGGAGAAAGCTATATCCAATGAAATCCCAGAACAGATAGAATACAAATCCAAGCATCGCCAGACGACCGTTCCAAAGCTCGGCCTGGGGGGTCCAACCGAACAAAAAGGCGTTGCGATCCTTGCCATTAAAAGCTACAGCGGTTTGACCGTTGTTGACTTCCGTAATCGGATTGATAGGCGTTTGAGTAGCCATGAGTCAGCTCCTGCAATTTGTGAACACTGGTTTACAAACTAGATTAGGCAGCGGTCGCATTAAAGGACTCTACCGCAGGGCAGAACTGGGTAGGCGCTCTCGATCGCGGAGCAGATTCGGCTGAGGAGATGGGCTGAAGAGATCGGCTGAGTAACTGGCTCAAGTAAACCAGGCGGGCTGGATTACTTTAAAAACGCATTATGCCTCCGGCAGGCTACGCCTTTCTTGGATGCCGCAGGCTATACGACTAGGCTCAATGCTCAAATACTCGCTGGAAGAGGGTTGAGCGTAGTCGTTGGCATCGCCTGCCCAAAGGGCATAACCCGGAATTTCGGTGCGCCATTTAATTGAGCCTCCCTACTTAGGCAGGCTTCTATCTCCAGGAATTCGGCAGATCAGCCCCTTGGAAGATGGGCAAATGTGTTAGCTATGGCACTGTTAAAACATCGCTAATCGAAATATTTGACGCTCATAGGGGAGAACAAAACGATGGTTACTTCGATTGATGATGCGAAGCGGATGGCGATTGCCTCTAAGCTAGCTGATATGAAAGAAATCCAGGAACTCCTGATTTCTAACGAGCAATCGCTGATAGCAGCTTGCAACGATGAAGATATTCGCAAGCGTCTCTCGGAAATGCTAGAAGACGACCAGAAGAACATGGGCATTCTGGAAACGGTAATGGTGCAGTATGGCGTTAAGGGCCAACCCAAGCAAACCACACTGCAAATGGTTGAGAAGACCCGTGAGTTAATGCAGGGTTCGGAGCTATCACTCTACGAAAAGTTTGTGCAGCACGAACTGCTGAAGCATGGCCAAACGATGAGCGGGCTGCTGATCCACAAGGCTGCCCAGGTTGTGGGTGCCGATATCGAAGCCGCAATCACGCCTCTGAACACCGTCAATTTTGAAAACCGGGCTCACCAGGAGCAGTTGAAGGGCGTGCTGGAAGTGCTGGGCGTGCGCGAACTCACTGGCAAAGAGGCCGATCAGGGAATCTGGGCGCGAGTGCAGGATGCGATGGCGGCGCTGACGGGTGTGGCTGGTAGCGTTGTCAGCCGGACTGATGATGAAATGAACATCCAGGACGTGATTCGCATGGATCACCAGAAGGTGAATCTGCTGTTCGGCCAGATCGAAGGTACGGACGATCCGCAGAAAATCCAGGAATACTTCGGCCAAATCTACAAAGACCTGAACGTTCACGCCCAGGCGGAAGAACAGGTGGTGTATCCTGCTATTCGCTCCTTCTACGGTGAGAACGATACGCAGGAACTGTACGATGAACAGGCCGAGATGAAGGTGTTGATGGATTCAATCAAGTCGATGAGCCCCTCTTCGCCTGAGTTCAAGCAGCAGGTGAAACAGCTCAAGGACATTGTGATGGATCACGTGCGCCAGGAAGAGAGCACGATGTTTGCTGCCATCCGCAACAACTGTAGCGACGAGCAGAAAGAGCAGCTCGCTACCCAGTTCAAATCCGCCAAAGCTCAGCTGCAAGAGCAGTTTGCTGCCAAAAGCTAGATTGAGTAACGGCTCGAATTTGACCAAATAGACTTCGAAATCAGGGGAATCAAGGCCAGCACGACACTGGCCTTTTTTTGCTTTCTGGACGGGCTGTTGCAGGCGAACGCAAAACCAGGCGCAGGAGCACAGCCCCCACGCCCTTCCTACTCAAGCCGGTATTGATGTGGGACATAGCCCGAAACACGACTCAGAATGCGGCCCAGGATACAGCCTAGGACACCAGACCATCGCCCTTTCTCAACAGCTGCTTCAGGAACCAGCGGTGTTTTTGATGTACTTGCACCAATCTTGTATACAGATCGGCTGTGCCAATGTCACCCGCGTTTGTTGCCACTTCAGCGTCTTGGTGCATTTCCTGGATGATCTGCTCGTGGGTTGCGATGGCTTCAGCGACCATGTCCTGCACCGACAGGCTGCCCTGGGAAGGCCGCACCGTAGCGTTGGGCAGGTAGTCGGCAGGGTCGGCAACGGGTTGACCGTCTAGCATCAGGCTGCGTTCAGCTAGCTCGTCTAGCATGGCAAACACTTCGTCGCCCTGGGTTTCAAACAGCAGGTGCAGATCGCGAAACAGGGGGCCGAAAGTCAGCCAGTGGTATTTTTTGTAGTTGAGAAAGGCAACCAGCGTATTAGCCTGCTGCCGATTCAGGGTGGCGATGACTTGGGGCATGAGTGAGGTGGATTCGACTGGAGTTAAAGTAACCATTATTTTGTCTCCGAGTGAGAAGATTGAAAGGATTGAGTGAACTGAGAGAAGGCCAGCTATCTAGCTGTAGACTTTGCCGATTCGGCTGGGGCTTAACCTCACTTCTTAATCATAGTCGTTATGACTTCGTTTCGCAAGTTTTTTGGAAATTTATTTTTGGGAAGTTGAGCTGGGTAATTTGAGCCCGTGATCAGGACGTGAAAGAGCGACAGGGCGGCTCTGGGGTTGGATCTCTGCAATCTGCTTCGTGCTGTAGAGGAGCGCTTGTGGTCAATCCGGTCGTCCTGCTACAGTCAGGGCTAGTGAGCGAGGAGGCATCTAGTAACATGATGGCGAGTAAACTAGCGAGTAAACTGCTTGGACAAATAGTTCAGCATCCAACAGGGGCAGGATGCAGAGGCAGAGGCGCTAGCTGGCTAGCCGGACTGCTGCTGATCCCAATAGCTGCAACGGTTCAACCTGCGCTGCCAGTTCGGGTAGATGGGGCTGTCCTGGCCCAAACGTCTGACTCCGGCTCTCAGCAGGTGACTGGTACCGTCACCTATCGCGCCCGGATCGCCCTACCGCCCAATGCCACCGTGGAAGTGAAGCTTCTGGAAGTCTCGCGGCTGGATGCGCCTGCCGTCACCCTGGCTGAACAGACCATTCCAACCGAGGGCCAGCAGGTGCCGTTTGCTTTTGCCCTCAGCTATGACCCCAGCCAGATTGACCCGCGCTATACTTACGTGGTGCGAGCCCGGATTTTGGTGGACGGTCAGCTGCGCTGGACTAGTACGACAACCTATCAGGTGATCACGCGGGGTAATCCTTCCCAGGTGGAAGTGGTGGTGGAACCCGTTGCCTCTACCTCCAGCGCTTCACCCCAGCCAGCCCAGACTACACCCGCTGTATCCTCGACCCGCTACACCTGCATCCCCCGCTCCCGCGCCTTTCCCCGAGCTGAGTATGTCAGCCTAGATGAAGCCCAGCGACTGCGGCTCCAGCGCGACGGCAATCGGTTTATCTACCAGTGTGAACCCATAGCAGAACCAGATCTGCGCTACGACTGCCGCTCTCAAAATTCCACCTATCCCAGCCGCACCGTGGGGCTCAGCGAGGCAGAACGTCTGCTGCGCCAAACCGCAAACGACGCTTTTGTCTATGAGTGCAGCCCGACCTGAAATTTGATCTAGAAATCGGCGGTAAACAGCTGCTAGAGATGGCCTATGGCTGGCCTGATCTGACCGTGCTGATCTAACCGTGCTGATCTGACTCGATTGGGCCGCTAATCGATTGCCTCTGGGTCAGCCCCGATTACTCTGAGTCTTGCGGTCAGCCGTTCAGCCCGTTCGCGCTCCTGCTCAGCCTGCTGCAAAGTAATAGAGCGGGAGCGCAGCTCTCACTGTCGCCTGGAATACTAGATTGAAACAGTTGCCTAACATAGGCTGAAATTAGGGCTAGAACTATTGTGGGTAAGCTTGCTAGAAACCCTGTTGAAAACCAGCCACTGTTGAAAACCAGCCACTGTGGTTTGTCCTGGGCCAAAGCTACACTAAAGGCAGCGCCAGGCTGACCCAAGTCAGACACCCCCAGCGAAGCTGGTGGTTTGATGAATGTGACCGCCCCAAGGGCGGATGGCTTTCGCTGAAGGTATCTGTGGGTTAATTAAAACCGTCCACTTTGGTCAGATGCTTCTTGCTCACGAATATAGCGGCGCACGACCTCCTCTTCAAA
>JBJTUI010000707.1:0-4907 GCA_046080625.1 Elainella sp.
GTCGTGGGTGACGTAGATCGTGGTGATACCGAGGCGGCGCTGGAGGTTGACGATCTGGGTGCGGGTTTCGGTGCGCAGTTTGGCGTCCAGGTTGGAGAGCGGCTCGTCCATCAGAAACACCTGGGGCTTGCGGGCCATGGCCCGGCCCAGGGCGACTCGCTGCTTCTGCCCGCCCGAAAGCTGTTTGGGCAACCGCTCCAGCAGGGCTTCAATTTGCAGGCTTTGGGCCACGGTTCGCACCCGCTGGTCGATCTGCTTTTCCTTGGCAGACCAGTAGCGCCATTGGGCAGGCAGGGGCCGAGTCAGACCCACCAGTCCAGTTTCTAGCCAGTCTGGCATCCCGGCGTCTGGGCCGTCTGTAGATTTGTCTGTGGGCTTATTTATGGGCTTGTCTATGGATTTTGTCAGGGCCGGATTGCGCCGCAGCCCAAAGGCCAGATTGTCGTAGACGCTGAGGTGGGGATAGAGGGCATAGCTCTGGAACACCATGGCGATGTCGCGCTGTTTGGGCGGCAGGTCGTTCACCAGCCGATCCGCGACCCAGATGTTGCCGCCGGTCAAGTTTTCGAGGCCAGCAATCAGCCGCAGCAACGTGCTCTTACCGCAGCCCGACGGTCCGACCAACACCATAAATTCTCCGTCGCGAACGGTGAGGTTGATCCGCCGCAGCACGCTGACCGCTGCACCAGGTTCGGCCCCGGATTCAGCCCCGACCGAAGGTTTGCCGCGATGCGGAAAGCTTTTATAGACGTTTTCTAGAACAACCTGCGCCACAGCTGATTAGGAGAAGTTTAGGAAAAGACCGATCTAGAAGCAGACGAGGAATCAGGAAACCGGCAGCTTCATTCGGTCGGGTTCAGTGAGATTGCAGCATTCTAGCACTTTGGCCCTATGGCACAGCCGGACTGGCTCAGAACCTGGTGATTCTGGTTTGGCTAGTTGGGGTCGCTGTGGGGCTTCAGCGCTGTTGGCGCTTGGTTGGAGACTGGGTTGGAGACTGGGTTAGAAACTCTGGGTTGGGCACTTGACTCAGAGGCGTTTCTGCCTCGCGTCGGTCGGCCTGAGGTTCCGGCGCACTGGGTAGCTCAGGAGGGGCCGCAGGTAGGGCGGGCTGGGGTTGGCTGGGCGCTGTACCGAGTTGGGCTGGGGTCGCGGCCCCGATTGCACCCTGCTGGTTAGCGGCTGGATTAGGGGGTGCATCCGGGCTGGTTGGAGCAGATGGGGTAACCGCAGACTGGGGCTCCCCGGCTGGCTGGAGTTCTGGCGGCTCTATTGGGGATTCCGGCTGGGATTCGGGTTGGAGTTCCGGCTGGAGTTCTGGCTGGAGTTCTGGCTGGAGCTCCGCAGGTGCCAGGGTTTTCTGATCGGCCTCGGCAGCAGATGACGCTGGGCTGGGCATGGTGGCCAGAGCGTCTTCTCCCAGACGAATCGTGATATCAGACTCCAGATTGCCCGTACTTTCTACCGTCACTTCGCCAAATCCCATGGCTCGCCGAATGGCTTCCGCCTCGTCGCTGTTGCCCTGCTGGGCAATAATCTGAGTCGTGGTCAGGGGCTCAGGCCAGGGTTGATCCACGTAGATATCGCCGTAGCCCGCACCGCCCAGCTTCTCGATCAGCTTCTCGACCGCATAATTCGTTTCAACGCCGTTCTGAACCGCGATTGAGACATGGCTGGCTTCGAGTGTCGGGGTGCTCGCCAGCGCCAGCCCGAAATAGCGCTGCATCATGGTCTTGATCTGATCCTGGTTGGGCAGCCAGTAGCTGGCCTCGTATTCTGCGCCAGAGAAACTGCCCGGCAGCATCAGCATTTGCAAATTGCTGCGGCTGATTTTGGAGGCAAACCCGGAGAGCGCAATCAGCTCCTCGACCGACAGGTTCGTGTCCAGGTTGGACTGGACCACCGACAAAATCTGGGGCAGGCGCGCCAAAATCGACGGTTTCAACACCTGATCGCGCAGCGCCCGAATGAACATCTGCTGTCGCTGCACCCGGCCAATGTCGCCGTAGGCATCATAGCGAAACCGCAAAAACTGCACGGCCTGCGCCCCGTTCAAATGCTGTTCACCCTGCTTCAGGTTGATATAGAGGTGCTGGCTGTCGTCCTGATACTTCATGTCTTCTGGGACATAGACCGTGACGCCGCCCACCGCATCGATCAGCTTTTCGACGCCCTGCACGTTGATCCGAATGTAGCGGTCGATGCCTACTCCTCCCAGCAGATCGCTAGTTGAGCGAGCCGCCAATGCCGGACCGCCCAGCGCGTTGGCCTCATTAATCTTGGTGACGCCTGCCCCATCCACATAGGTGCGGGTGTCTCGGGGCAGCGACAGCACCACCACCTGCTGGGTTTCTGGGTTAAACCGGATCAGCAGCATACTGTCCGACAGTCCTTCCAGCGAGTTGATTGTGGCCAGATAGCCCAGATCTTTCGTGCCAGCCGGGGGATTAGCCACATCAGAAGACAGCACCTTCACCCCCAGCACCAGAATATTGACGGGTCGAGTCAGCTGCGGCAGTTTAAAGCTCCGACCGGTGGCAATATCGCCCTGGTTAAAGGCCCGCTTCTGGTCAAAGGTGAGCTGGGTTTGCATCAGCGGCGTTCCCGACAGAGCCACCGCCATCAGCGCTCCCGCCGAGGCCGAGAGGGAAGCCACGCCCAGTAATCCCAGAGATAGCCAGAGCCAGCGGCGTTTGGGCTTGGCCGGAACCTGGGAAGCGGCGCGCTGGGTATTGGGGTGAGCTGCTGGCACGCTGGGCGACCCGCTTACCGAACCAGTGACGGGCGGGGGGGAGCTGGAACCAGAATTCCGTCTGCTAGTAGTAGCCACAAACTTCCTCACACGCTAGGGATAGTGTCTGCAATCCAAGTCAATTTAATATAGACGCTTTAGCTGCGAAATTCACTTTATTTTCCAGGCAAAGCAAAAAAAGGTTACTCGCCCTAAAATCGACTTATAGCCATTTTCATTTCAGTCAGCTACAGGAAGAGGGTGTGGAGGCACCGCTCCCACGCAGGGGCTTAGCCCCTGCACCCCGCTACCGTGGTCTATTGATTTGAAAACCGCTGTAAATTCGGATTGAGACTGCCCTGAACCCACTAATCTAGCCGGTCGCTCAGCCTACTGATACCCGGAAGCCGCAGAGATTTTCGCTGCCAGAGACGCACCATCAGCCAGAGGTTAACAAGAAAATAACCAGAAGTCAGCAGGCTGGACAAAATCAGCAGCGACAGGGTTGAAACCGTTGACTCTGACGATAGCTGTGCTCCCGCCCCCAGCAGCCCATAT
Organism: Elainella sp.; assembly: GCA_046080625.1. GTDB lineage: Bacteria > Cyanobacteriota > Cyanobacteriia > Elainellales > Elainellaceae > Elainella. The sequence continues at coordinate 3,290 of JBJTUI010000707.1, forward strand.
CCTAGCAGCCAGCCCAGCGTCAGCGTTACGACTAAGCGACTGACATTCTGCACTGCTGGACTGGACTGCTGCCGGTAGAGCGCCCAGAGGGCTGGCAGGAAGCCGACCACCGGAATCAGCGTCACAAAAATTTGCAGCCGATCCAGGTCTTGTTGTTTGTAGGGGTCGGGGGTGGGCATGGGGAGGTGGGGAGGTGAGGGGGTGGGGAGATGGGGAGCGGCTAGTTGGGATTGACGACTGTTCCCATGAATAGGATTGTGCCCGTTTCGTCGTCGCGGATGGCGCAGAAGAAGGGCCGATCGACTCGCATCTGGAAGGGAGGAGTTGGGTCAATTGAGGTGGTGCGCACGCCAATCGAAGTCACGGCGGCGGCTTCAGTGCCGACTTCGTTCACCTCAATAAAGGTTTTGTGTTTCACCTGATCGACTTCGGTATCCAGGTCACTGAGGTTAGCAAAATCGGCGGCTTGAAACATGGGTGCCATGCCGAGCGCCTGCAACGCTGCGTTCAGGGAGGTTTCATACTCGAAGCTGAATTTGGGCAGCTGGATCTGGCCTTCACGGGAGCGAAACTGGCCCATCCAGGTTTCCCAACTGGCAGCGCTGAGGCTGCTTGTCAGGGCGCTGAGGCTGGAATTGGGACGAGGCAGAAACACATACATGCTGAGGCGACGGTTGCCGTAGGGCAGGCTGATGGCCTGAAACTGGTCGGTTTCATAGTAGCGGTAGCGGCCCCGCTGGGACATCAGGGGATGCTGTTTCTGGCTGCCGTCCAGCAGATAGAACGGCTGATTCTGGGTCTGGGCTGGGTCGAACTGGGTGGTCCAGTTGCCCTTGAAATAGACCGCGTTGAGCAGAAATAAGACCTGCTGGGGATCGAGCCGATCGACAATCTCTGGAATTTTGCCCGCCGTATTTTGGCTCGCCCAGTCGTTGATTTGGCCAACGCTGTTGGGGTCGGCGAAATCGAGGCTGGTAATTTCGGCGTTGTAAAACTCGCGGTTCCGCTGCAAAAAGTCGGGCTTGAACGTCACGTCTTGGCGACCCCAGAGCGAATTGGCAATCTTGAGCTGAACGGACGGATCGGCAGCTTGCAGCGAGGCGGCCAGAGCCGCGTTGGCCTGATTCAGCTCGACCAAACTCAGGTCCTGGATCTCTAACCCTGCTGCCATCGCCTGCTGGGTCTGGCCCGCGGCGCCGTTGTAGAGCATGGACAGGGCCAAAGCGACACTGGTGGGCGAAACTAAAATGTTCTGGTTCTGGTCGGCGTTCAGCAGTTGGCCAAATAACTTGAACCCAAATCGACTGTTGGCAGCCGTCAGGCGAGGATCAACGGAACTGACAGACTGGGGGTTAGAAGCGAAGGGGGTAGCGGCATTGACCATAGCAGAATTATTATCAGAATCATTGGGTAACTCAACGGGATGGGTCGCGGACGTCAGATTCGAAAATGGCAGCGATATTGGCTGGGGGCTAGCCTGTGATGCCAGCCGCGCACCGCCCAGCAGGGCTAGAGCCAATCCTAACAGACCCAAAAATTTCACCGAGTTCAACATCACTCCTCCTGGGATGCATCAATTCAGGGCGTCTTGCCCTCCCTTCTACAGTGGCATCGCCGG
>JBJTUI010000708.1:0-3261 GCA_046080625.1 Elainella sp.
CCACGGCGAGTGGTGCCGTTTTTCATCACGTCATCAGATCCGCAGCTTGGGCAGATTAGGTAGGGTTTCATGAGAAACTGATGGGGGGGAGAAGCCAACTCCTATCTATTTTCCTCTATCCTTTACGAAAGGGCACTACCCCACTATTGAAATTCCCGATCGGCTTGCTGAGCAACTGACAGACGGCGATCTATCATTACTCCCTCGCCTGGTGCTCGAACTGCTCACCGTCGCAGCCTACAAAACCGAGCGAATCACCAGCGCCGAAGTTGGCCGAATTCTCAGCCTGTCGCGCTGGGAGGTTGATGCCTTGCTCAAACAGCACCAGGCCTACCTGCACTACAGCATTGACGATCTCGCACAGGATATCGAAACCCTGCGGCAGTTGCGGCACAGCCAAGCATGAGCGCTGTCCCCGACACAACACCCTCTAAAGCAACAATCCACAGATGGCGAAAGACATAGTTCCTTGCTCAAAATCGATTACTCATGGCTGCTTCCAACAGAAACAACGAATCTGACCTCAGCATTGCCGACCAGCTGATAGCCGACTTGCAGCAGGAGAGCCAGATTGTCGATGCAATCATTCGCGGCTGTGTGGAATACCGCTGGGCCGTGGGAGCCGAAGAACAGCAGATCGCGGAGGCCATGATCTACAACGCTTTTGAGACTTACGCCCTGGAGCGGGGGCTGTCGTTGGCCCAGGCTGAGGCGTTTTGCGAGCGCTATCTGACGACGCTGATCGGAGCAATTGATCAGATTCTGTGAGGCCAGATTTTGTGAGGCCGAATTCTGCAAGGCCAAATTCTGTAAGGCAACCTAGCGCAGCTGGAGCTGACCATAGAAATCTGGGTTGTCGGTCGTGGTTTCGGTGGCGTCGCTGGCCTGATTGTCCAGAAATTCGGGCAGCTGCCCCAGAGAGCTGACGCGCCCCTCTGGATCACAAACACCGCCCCGCCCTTGCCCAGTCCCGCTGTGGCTCCCCTGCCGCCCACTGCCCGGTTGCCCTCAAAGCGAGTGTCGTAGAGCAACAGCCGCCCCGACCGCAGGAAAATCGCGCCGCCCAAACCGGCCCCGCCGCCGCCCATCTGACCGCCGTTGCCCCCGCCCCAGCCGCCCAATCCTGCTCGGCCCGCCAGTCCGCCCCGTCCGCCCAGCCCGCCCGCCCCGCCGCCGCCGCCAAACCCTCCGTTGCCGCCATTGCCGCCATTACCGCCCTGGGCCAGCTCCAGTTCAGCCAGCTGTTGGGCTAAGAAATCGGCATCCAGGCCCAGCTGACTCCAAGCCTGGGGATCGGCCAGACCGCCAAAAATTCCAATCCCGCCGTTGCCGCCGTTGCCGCCGTTGCCGCCATTTCCCCCATCCCCACCATCCCCGCCATCTCCGCCGTTTCCAGCGTTGCCAAATCCGCCAAATCCCCCGTCGTCGCCAAACACCAGGCTGCCGATGCCGCCGACTCCGATGCTGTTGACACCAGCCACGCCGCCCGACTGGGCCTCAAACCGATTCTGGCGGCTGTTGATCTGGCCTATTGTGCTTTGGCCCATTTCACTGGCCGGTTGTTCTGAGGGTTCCAATATGCTCGGTTGGGCTGACTCTAGGGCAGGGCCGGTGTCCGAGCTGATGGCTGAGTTAGTGACTGGCGCAGCGCCGTTGCCGCCCACCGCCTGGTTGTGCAGAAACCGCACCTGACTGAGGCTGACGGTGCCGCCCTCGATCATCAGTCCGCCCCCCAGACCCGCTGCCCCACCGCCGCCCTGCTGCCCGTCAGCTCCCCTGGCCAGTCCGTCGGCAATCGTGAGCTGCCGCAGGGCCACCTCCCCTCGCGCCACATTAAACACCCGACTGGCTTGGTTGCCGCTGATCAGGGTGCCGGTGATGCCGGGTTGAGCAGAACCAGGTTGAGCCACTTGAGCGCCTGCCGCCATCGGGCGGCCCTGGATGGCTAAATTGCTGGTAATTGGGGGCAGTTGGGCCTGCAACACAATTGGCTGTTCGACGGCACCCAAATCGATCAGATCATCATCGGGGTGGCGGTTGGCCTGCTGGATGGCCCAGCGCAGCGAACCGGCGGGAGGGTTTACCGCATCGTCCTGGGCCGTGGTGACGACAATTCGTTTCAGGGCGTAGGGATAGGTGGGAATCACCAGACTGGAGGTATGGCTCTGCCCCAACTGCAACTCCAGCCGCCAGTCGCCCGCGCCGCCGGTCAGGTTGGTAGAAGCCTGGATATTGGCCTGGGTGAGAGTCCGAAGCTGCTGTAAAAAGGCCAGTCCGGTTTCGCCTACCCCAACCTCACAGCCATAGAGCAGCAGATCGGTCTGGGCCAAATTGGGCCAGGAAGCCAACTGGGCAGCCTGCTGGTGCAGAAAAGCCAGATCTAGCCTGGTTCGGCCCAGCTCTATTTGACCAGCCGCCCCGTGGGAAATCAGGTGAACCGCCCGCACCTGGGGATGAGCCTGCAAAATCTGGGCGATCTGGTCAAGCGGTTGGGTTTCTTGCAGCAGGACAGCGGTGGCCCGAGGCGGCAGAGCGGCCAGCAGCATCTCCCGATTGGCCACCCCGGCATCGATCAAGACCAGTTCGCTAGTGGAAGCGACCGTTCCCCGCAGCAGCCCGAGCAGCAGCAGCCCGAGCAGCAGGCAGAAGACAAAATTAGCCCAGTGACGAGCTTTGCCGCCTGCCCGCCCGAATAAGCGCTGTAGGTTAGATCTTGCGAATCTAGCTAGTCGCCCTTCACCCAGCCTCTGGTGCTCTTCTGGCCTCGTTTTTGGCCTCACTTCTGGTTCCACTGCTGGCCTCACCACCTGCCTGAACCATCGCAACCTGAACCATCGCAACCTGAACCGCCCAAACACAGGCAACACCTAGGCCAAACCGAAGCCACAGACCATGGCCCCTAGGCCGAGCAGCAGCAATCCCAGCCCAATCAGCTCCCGCCGCAGCGGCAGTTCCTGGTGGACGGGCTGGAGCCAAAAGCCCAGCAGACGAGTCAGGTTGGGCATCACCACCCAGGTCAAAATCGAAGAGCTAATCAGATTGTTGACTAGCATGGAGCCGGGCAGCGGCCAGTCCTGCATGAGATCCAGCTCATGGAACAGCAGAGTTTGCAGCATCACAACCGGATAGAGGCCCAACACAACCGCCAGATTTTGCTTCCAGGCCGGTGGGCCTAGCCCGAGCTGTTCCGTGCCTTTCTGGCGGGAAAACCAGCCCTCCAGCCCGGTGCTGAACGACTTAAACTGGTAGGTCTTGAATACC
>JBJTUI010000709.1:0-2641 GCA_046080625.1 Elainella sp.
ACAGAATAGGGGGTTCAGACCTCTTGCCGACCATTTTCAGAAATTTTCTGCAAGCATAATTACGAATTTGGCGCTTTTGACATATTTCTCTGGACACAAAATGGCTGAAACCCCTATTCTTCCTAAGTTGAGCAATTACAGTATTTTTATAACTCTTGACAATTCCGTATAGGGTCTAGCTTTCAAGCCAAGCTTTCAAACCGAAGTGGCAGGGTCAGATAGCTTCGTAGGGTGATTTGAGAGCAATTTGAGTCATTCACCTGAACCGCCCCTATATTCAAGGATTAGAACCGACTATTAGCTCTGACTAGAGGTAGCTCTAGTCAGGAATAGTTCTAATGACTCTTCTAATTACTCTAATTAGAGGTAGCGCCGATCGGAAGATCTGCGATTAGAAGGGACTAGGGCCAAACCTGTTCCTGTAATTTTTAGCGATGCGGTCTAGCCCGAACGGAGTTCCTGCCCCTCGACGCTGGTCCAATAACTGCTTCCCCGTCCTGCCCATGCTGTAACGCCCGCCAAAGCCTTGCAATCCTCTTTTTCAATCTGTCTACTCTGCTCGGTTCTCCTCTTTGAGAAGCTGCTTGGTCCTGCGCTGGATGGCACTGGTGTCGAGCTAAATCAGTCTGCTCTAAATCTCTCCGTCGGTTCAACCAGCTCAGCGCCTCGGCCCAACTACCGCTGTCAACAGTTTGATCACCCCGAACAGCTCTGGCAATACCTCCAGCAGGGCCATCCGGTTGACTGCCTCGTGCTACAGGCCCGTTCCGATCTCCAGCCTCTGCTCGATCAACTCCAACAGCAGAGATTTTTCTTCCCCTGCGTCATCCTAAACTGGCCTGAGAGTCGGTTGACTGAGGCTGACCCGGCCAATCTAGCCAATCTTGATCTGGCGGAGCTTGATCTAGCCGAGCTTGGCCCAGCCGATCCTGATCCGGGTAATCTTGATTCAGCCAGATCGGATTTAGCCAAGTCGGATTTAGCCAAGCCCGATTTAGCCAATCCGGTATCCGAGTTTGGCCCCTTTGTTTATCATGAAGCAGTTGCCCTGCTGCCCTGGGAGAAAAGCGGCCAAATCCGCTTTGCAATTGCTCAGGCGATCAGCCAATTCGTTCACCTTGAGCCTGCCCCTGCGACCACCCCTGAATCTGCAAATTCGCTCGATAGCCTCATGACTCAGCAGCTTCGTTTAGCCGATAAACTCAAAGAGCGGCTGGACTATTTAGGCGTCTATTACAAACGCAACCCTCAACAATTTCTCCGTCACATGTCTCCGCCTGAGCGAGAAGATCTGTTGCGGCAACTAGAGCTTGAGTACCGTGACATCGTTTTAGTCTATTTTTCAGAGGAGTCTAGGCTCAACGCCATGATCGACCAGTTTGTCAATCTGGCCTTTTTTGCTGACGTGCCGATCTCGCAGATCGTCCAGATTCATATGGATTTAATGGATGAGTTCTCCAAGCATCTGAAGATGGAAGGCCGCAGTGAGGAGGTGCTGCTCGACTATCGCCTAACGCTGATCGACACGCTGGCCCATCTCTGCGAAATGTATCGCCGCTCGATCCCTCGCGAATCCTAGATTTTTGCCCGCTAGATTCTTGCCCCTGGGATCTTTAAGATAAGATGACAGAGCTCTGGCATAGATGCAGCCAGTTGTTTACTCCTGATCCTTGCTCCTACACCTGAACCTCTTTTGCCGTCGAGCGATTAGCCGCTCTTTCAAAGCCCGCGCAATCTGCTGCAATGCTTCTTCGTTCTTGGCATAATTCCCATGAGTCCTTTGAAAAAAACCTATATCCTTAAATTGTATGTCGCTGGCAATACGCCGAACTCGGTGCGGGCATTGAAGACACTCAACAACATTCTGGAAAAGGAATTTCAGGGAGTTTATGCGCTCAAGGTGATCGATGTTCTGAAAAACCCCCAGCTTGCCGAAGAAGATAAGATCCTGGCAACCCCTACCCTGGCGAAAATTTTGCCGCCGCCGGTTCGCAAGATCATTGGCGACCTCTCTGACCGAGAGCGAGTGTTGATTGGTCTGGATCTGCTCTACGACGAGCTTCAGGGCGACGAACTGGAGGACTTGAGCTAGGAGGGCGACTGGGTCAGGGATGCTGTGGCCCAGTAGAACCGACAGCAGGCGGCCATCCGAAAAGTCCAGGCGCACCAAGCTGAGAGGGTCTATACAGCGTATAATTCAAGGTCAGGTATTCTAGCCCCAATCCACGCCCCGATATCTTTTCAAATGTCTTTTCACAGGTTGCCCCCACAGGTTGATTTCACCTGAGCTGCCCGGAGCCGCCGTCTAAAGTGCCGAAGCCCAGATTGCTGAAGCCGGGTCTGAAATCTAGACTGCTAGAGCAACGAGATGAGATGTCTTTGCAGGTCTTGCTCTCCTTCAATCCTGATTGGCCAGGCTTTTAACCCTGCTGTAGCGCTACGCCATCCCTGCAGACATACCCTCAGCAACCCTCAGCAACCTCCAGCAGCGCTTGACATTCGCTTTTTTATACGATGAATATTACGCAGAAAGGCTCCGGTAATCCATGACCCAATCCCAACAGGATGAAACGCAACGCGAACCCAAGGTTCTCGGTGTCCAGAAAATTCGCACGATGATTGAAGGCTTCGATGACATTAG
>JBJTUI010000710.1:0-3675 GCA_046080625.1 Elainella sp.
CCTAGCTCAGGTGATTGAAGGAGTCAAATTTCAGGATGGTATCGCAATCACTGACCTCGTTCGCTCCACGACCAAAAACGCTGCTTAATTCTTCTTCATACACCAGATTTGACAATAACCCCGCTCTGGCGGAACTAGAGCAACCGTGAAAACTGACTGCCCAGCTTTATTTGTGACCTCAAAGCCCTCAAGAGGAATCCAATGAAGCAAAGGGGGCTACACTGCTACACTTGACTCAAAGCCACGCCGCCAAACACCATGTCCCAAACGTTGCAGCAGATTCTCCCCCCGCTGACTCTGGCCAAAATTAGCCTGGAGCAATATCACCGCATGGTCGAGGCCGGGATTTGGGACGACCGGCAGGTGGAGCTATTGAATGGAATCATTGTTGAAATGGCACCCGAAGGCATCCCTCACGCCAGCAAACGCACCAAGGCCCAAGAATATCTGGTCAAGCTGCTGGGAGACACCGTGCAGCTGCGAATCGCGGCTCCGATTACTCTAGAGGATGCCTCGGAACCCGAGCCCGATCTTGCCATCGTGCGGCGACAGGACGATCAGTACGACATTCACCATCCCTATCCCGAGGATATCTTTTGGGTAATCGAATATTCCCAGACCAGCCTGGAGAAAGATTTGGGCATCAAGGCCGCAATTTATGCAGCAGCCGAGATCGCGGAATATTGGGTGGTGAATCTGAACGAGAACAAGCTGGTGATTTTGCGTGAACCGATAGATGGACTGTATCAGTCTCGGCAAGAGCTGGCTTCGGGCCAGATCAGTCCTGTAGCATTTCCCGGTGTCGCAGTTGAAGTGGCGCGGCTGTTGGGGTAGAGGTCGCCCTCAAAATCAGGTAGAACAAACGGGCTACACTATTAGCTAAAAGCAGCTGAGAACGACATAGGATAACGCACCATGTTCCAGACGTTGCAGCAAATTGTCCCGCCGCTGACCCTGGCCAAAATTAGCCTGGAGCAATATCACCGCATGGTCGAGGCCGGGATCTGGGACGACCGGCAGGTAGAGCTATTAAACGGAATCATTGTTGAAATGGCACCCGAAGGAACGCCCCACGCCCATCGCTCCACAGAAGTGGGTGAATATCTGATGCGTCTGCTGGGAGATCGAGCTCAGGTGCGCCCTGCCAAACCGATTACGCTGCCCCAGGGTTCCGAGCCAGAGCCCGATCTGGCGATTGTGCGACGGTTAGGAGACGAATACCTCGCCCACCATCCCTATCCCGAGGATATCTTTTCGGTAATCGAATATTCCCAGACCAGTATAGAGAAAGATTTGGGCATCAAGGCCGAAATTTATGCAGCAGCCGAGATTGCGGAATATTGGGTGGTGAATCTAAACGAGAACAAACTGGTGATGTTTCGTGAACCGATAGATGGACTGTATCAGTCTCGGCAAGAGCTGGCTTCGGGCCAGATCAGTCCTGTAGCGTTTGCGGATGTGGCGATTGAGGTGGCGCGTTTGCTGTAAAGGCCCGCGCTTCAATCCTGATCGGCTTTGGGCAGCTTGGAATTGGGGTCGAGCAGTTCGCCCAGATAGCGCTGCACGAAGGCACGGGCGGCAGCAGGGTTGATCTGGTTCAGAGCCTTGGTGATTTCAGCAATATTTTCGGCACTGGGGTCCAGACCATGAAACCACCGGCCTACGTTGGCGCGGCTAACACCCATCGCAACCGCCAGTCGATTCTGACTGATTTCGTAGGTTTCGAGAACCATTTTGAGTGCTTGGCTTGCGCGTCCCATGCCCCAATCCTGTCAGAGGAGGATCTGTCCGTAAATGTCACATTTATGGAGACATGAGTTATGATTTGAATGTCACATTTATGGATACATGAGGTTAGATACTCCCATGACAGCAGACTTTCGCTCCGATGACTTCGCCCCCTCGCCGCCCGACATCCCGCCCCACAGGCCGTCCACCCGCGAACCCATCCGCTTGATCGTCGTCAGCTCGCGCCAAGGCGTAATCCAAATGATCCAAACGCTGCATCTGCGCGGTGTCGCCAGCGCCCACGAGTGGAGCCCACTTCAACCCGAACCCATGACCGGCAAATGGATGAGCGTAACCACAAAATACATCTAGCCCCACCTCCCCACCTCCCTACCTCCCCCACCCCTCCCTCACCAGCGATACACTAAAAAGCAGATCGTTCTCAAAAAAAGCCCGTAGCCCTATGACCAGCCGTATCGTTGATCTGCTCAGAACCGGCCAGCCCGACCAATCCGTCACCGTGCAGGGTTGGGTTCGCACCAAGCGCGAACAGAAAGAATTCTGCTTTGTGGAGGTGAACGACGGCTCCTCAATGGCCGGGTTGCAGGCGGTGCTGAATCAGGATTTGCCCGACTACGGCGAGATCGTCAAAAAGCTGAACACGGGCGCGTCGGTGGAGATCAGCGGCGTCCTAGTCGAGTCGCCCGCCAAGGGGCAGCGGATTGAACTGCGGGCCGAGCAGGTCGCGGTCTATGGGGAGGCCGACCCGGAAACCTACCCGCTGCAAAAGAAACGCCATTCCTTTGAGTTCCTGCGCGACATCGCCCACCTGCGGGCGCGTACCAATACCCTGGGGGCCGTGTTTCGGGTGCGGAATGCCTGCGCTGCCGCCGTGCATCAGTTCTTTCAGGAGCGTGGCTTTTTGTGGGTGCATACGCCGATCATCAGCGCCAACGACTGTGAGGGGGCAGGCGAGCTGTTTACCGTCACGACGATGGATTTGAAACAGGTGCCCCAAGACAAAGGCGAGATCGACTACAGCCAGGACTTCTTTGGGCGGCGGGCTTTTCTGACGGTCAGCGGCCAGCTCGAAGCCGAAATTATGGCGATGGCCTTCAGCAACGTCTACACCTTTGGCCCCACCTTCCGGGCCGAGAATTCTAACACCTCGCGCCATCTGGCCGAGTTCTGGATGATCGAACCCGAGATGGCCTTCTGCAACCTGGACGGCAACATGGATCTGGCCGAAGCCTTTTTGAAACATCTGTTTCAGTCGGTGCTGACCGCCTGCCCGGAAGACATGGAATTCTTCAACCAGCGAATTGACGACAGCGTTCTGGCCACCGCCGACAATATTATCAACAGCGAGTTTCCCCGGATCACCTACACCGAGGCGATCCGCCTGCTAGAACAGGCCGACCGCAAGTTCGACTACCCCGTCTCCTGGGGGCTGGATCTCCAGTCCGAGCACGAGCGCTACCTGGCCGAGGAGCTGTTCAAAAAACCGCTGATCGTCACCGACTACCCGGCCCAGATCAAAGCCTTCTACATGCGGATGAACGACCCGGATGACCAAGGCCGCCGCACCGTGCGGGCCATGGATATCCTGGCTCCCAAAATCGGCGAAATTGTTGGCGGCTCCCAGCGGGAGGAGCGGCTCGACGTCCTAGAAGCCCGCATCCAGGAATTGGGCCTGCCCGCCGCCGACCTCTGGTGGTACCTCGACCTGCGCCGCTATGGCACCGTGCCCCACGCCGGATTTGGCCTGGGCTTCGAGCGAATTGTCCAGTTCATGACCGGCATGACCAACATCCGGGACGTGATTCCCTTTCCCCGGACGCCGCTCAGCGCCGAGTTCTAGGAGCTGTAGTCTGGCTGCTGAAACCGCAGCTTCGCAAAATGTCTTGACATTTAGGCTGTACGGTCAGGTTTTACAATGGGCCAAGG
>JBJTUI010000711.1:0-9985 GCA_046080625.1 Elainella sp.
ATTCGCGGATTTAATCGCCTAGCTCAGGTGATTGAAGGAGTCAAATTTCAGGATGGTATCGCAATCACTGACCTCGTTCGCTCCACGACCAAAAACGCTGCTTAATTCTTCTTCATACACCAGATTTGACAATAACCCCGCTAGACCAGCAATGCTGGCCCCTCTACCAACTTCTATAAAACTATTGTCAAATTCTCAGATAACCGACTCATGACCTATCCCTACATCCTCGAACCCACGCCTGAAAACCTCCAGCGCTACCGCCGCGAGCGGGATGACATCACCTACTGGCACACCGCCGACTTCTGGCGCTACGACGACGATCTGCAAGACTGCCTTGCCGATCTGTCCGATACCTACACCGAGCTGCTGTTTGGCTCCGATGAACCCGACGAAGACCGCGCCCTGCGCCAGATCCAGCTCAAAATGGGGCGGCTGATCATCGAGGAGGCCAGAGCGCGCGGCATCGACCCCAAAAACCTGCGCGACCAGCTCAACGCCTACGCTACCATCCTCATGACCCCAATCTGCATCTGGAAAACCTCGCCCACCGGAGAGATCAGCTATTCTCTAAACAGCAATCTGCCCCGCCCCAAAACGCCCGTCTGACCCTATGCCCGTCTGACCCCATGCCCACTGAACTCGTCATGCCCGCCAAAGACCTCTACCACGACACTGTGACAACTGCCCTGATCAAAGACGGCTGGACGATTACCGACGATCCGCTGACCTTGAAAGTAGGTGAGCGTGACCTCTTTATCGACTTTGGAGCCGAAAAGCTCTTGATTGCTCAGCGGGCAAGCCAGAAAATAGCAGTAGAAGTCAAAAGCTTCATCAGCGCATCTCCCGTCAGCGACCTCGAACAAGCTCTGGGTCAGTACCTGCTCTACGAGTCTTTGTTGCAAACTCAACACCCAGACCGCCCGCTCTACCTCGCTATTCGTGACACAGTATATGAAGGGTTTTTTCAGGAGGAAATAGTTCAGATCGTACTCGAAAGCCGTCGGTTGAAGCTGCTAATCTTTGATGAAATTCAGAAGGTAATCGTCCAATGGATACCCTAAAGCCGCTCGATCAATACCGGGCCGCCCTCTACCAAATTCTGCAAGAATACTGCACCATTCTCAATCAGGGCAAAGATAGCAGCACCAGCAAAATCATCATCAGTGACGACCACAGCCGCTACCTGATCATCACCGAAGGCTGGAGCGGCAAAAAGCGAATCCACAGCCTGATTTTCGACGCCGAAATCCGCGATAGCAAAATCTGGCTACACCACGATGGGCTTGACCACGGCATCACCGATGAACTCGTCGCCGCTGGTGTCCCCAAAGACCAGATTGTTCTAGCCTTCCATCCGCCCCACGTGCGTCAGCATACGGGATACGCAATCGCGTAAGCTCCCTCCAGAATCGCCTAGCCTCCATTCAGCGCCGTCCTATGACCTACACCCCAACTCAAATCCTCACCTTCGACGAATTCATTGCCCAATACGGTGATGACCCCCGCTACGAATTAATCGACGGAGAACTGCGCGATATGGAACCGATCGGGCCTCATGAAGCCGTAGCGGGAAAAGTTGCAGGTCATGTTTTCGCAGAAATTCTCCGCAGCAATTTGAATTGGTTCAGCCCTAAGACCTGCCTAATCAAGCCCCCTGCCGCCGAAGCAACTGCCTTGCGTCCCGATGTAATTGTGCTAGACGAAGATCAAATTAGCAAAGAACCGCTCTGGCAAAGCGAACCCATTATCACTCGTGGCAGCACCATCAAACTCGTCATCGAAGTCATTAGTACGAACTGGCAAGATGATTACGCCCGCAAAGTCGAAGAATATGCCCTGCTTGGCATTCCTGAATACTGGATTGTGGATTATCGCGGGCTGGGCGGCATTGCCTTCATCGGCAAACCCAAACAGCCCACCTTCACGGTCTACCAGCTTGAAGGGGAAGAATACACCCCGCAGCAGTATCGCCTGACACAACCCATCCACTCTCCCCTACTGCCCCAACTCCAGCTTCGTCTAGACGACATTCTGCCCCGTTAGGAGTCTTGTAAAAATAACCTGAGCAGGCAAGGGGCTTAAGCCCCTTGTTCAAGCCAGTAGACCGATCCAGGTGATCAACTTATTCGTACAAGCTGCCTTAGCGAGTCTCTGGCCTCCTCTTGCTATCTGCTGCTCAAAATCCTGTTTTCCCTCAAGTAACTCACCATGCCACCCCAACTCGCTTCTGCCGAAGTTCGTTTCACCCTGGTTGATGCGCTCCAGCTTGACCTCGTTGGCCCCAAGCCCGATGACTTTGAACATGCCGAGGAAATCCTGCCCCAGGCTCCCTCCAAGTGGTATCTGACCGGCTTTCTGGTGCCGTTTGGGGCCAAGCCCGAAGACCGGGGCGACGATGAAGGCGACGCCGAGATGGAAGAACTGGCCGACAGCGATTCGAGTGAAGACAGCCAGCCGCCCGAAAAGTCTCCGGCCCGCAAGGCGCTGTTTCCCGCTTCGATGGGGCTGAGCTTCCTGATTTCCAGACAAACCCAGGAACTCAAAACCACCGTGACCTGGGGCGACTACCGCCCGGTTGAGCTGGAGCCAGACGGGACTGAAACCCAGATCGCGCTGTATGCCGACGCCGAAGAGAACCCAGGACAAGAGAACCCAGGACAAGAGAACCCAGGACAAGAGAACCCAGGACAAGAGAACCCCGACAAACTACCAAAGCGCGTCGGCTGGCAGCGGATTCCCCAGACCGCAACTTTAACCGTCCCGGTCCGGCCAGATGAATCGTCCTATGAGATTGACATACCGGGCGGTAGCGGCCTGACGCTGGTGGTCAACTATCGCCCCGTCCACGACGCTCGCTTTGAGTCCGGCACCGGCTCCGTTTCCATCTTCCTGGTCAACTACCGCCAGAGTCAGTTCAGCCAGAAAGATACTAGCTTTGCCTTTCAGACCTGTCTGGTTGTGCGGTGCCAGGAAGGCTTTGTGCCCCGGCCCGATCTGCGCGGCGTCGGCAGCGACGATTGGGATGAAGCCGTCGCTAGCTTACAGTATCGCCACGACTACGAATTTGCAGTTGGCCACAATGTCTCTGCCCTGACCCACAGCCCAGACCAGGATCGCTGCACCGAAGTTTGCACGACCTGGATTCCGACCGCCAGCGTTCCTAGAGTCGAACCCGCCCCCCTGCCAACCGTGCAGCTCGGGATGGAAGCCCTGGCCGATGCCGCCAGCGCCGCGACAATTCAGCAAATGCTCGGCCCCCTGGTGAGCGAATACCGCACCTGGATCACGGCCCAGCTCAGCACTCCGATTCAGCCGCCCCAGGCCCAGGACGTTGCCCAGCAGTTGCTCAAGGACGCCCAGCGGATCTGTAGCCGAATTGAGGCGGGGCTGAATGCCCTTGAGGATGCCAGAGTTCTGACGGCGTTTCGATTGGCCAATCGGGCTGTAGCTGTGGCGCGACGACGGCAGCTCAGCCAGGACAACGGCCAGCCCCCCGAAAGCTTTGCCCCGCCCCAGTGGCGTCCGTTTCAGCTCGCCTTCATCTTGCTCAATCTGGTCAGCATTGCCGACCCCAGCCACAGCGACCGCCGCATCGTGGATCTGCTGTTTTTTCCGACCGGCGGCGGCAAGACAGAAGCCTATCTGGGGCTGGCGGCCTTTACCCTGGTGCTGCGACGGCTGACCCACCCCGGCATTCAGTCGGCGGGCCTGAGCGTTTTAATGCGCTATACCCTGCGGCTGCTGACGCTAGACCAGCTAGAGCGGGCTACCCGCCTGATCTGTGCTCTGGAGCTGGAGCGGCAGGCTAATCCAGCCCAGCTTGGCAACTGGCCGTTTGAGATCGGGCTGTGGGTCGGTCAGAGCGCCACACCTAACAGAATGGGCAAACGGGGCGACAAAGATGAATATTCGGCGCGGGAGCGGACGCTGGCCTTCAAGCGCGACAGCAAAAGCAAGCCTTCGCCGATTCCCCTAGAGCGCTGCCCCTGGTGTGGCGAAAAGTTCTCGCCCAACTCATTCCAGCTCCACCCCAGCGAAGACAGCCCTAAAAGCCTGCGAGTGGTCTGCGTCAACCGCGCCTGCGACTTTCGCAACCGCAATCCCCTGCCGATTTTGGCTATAGATGAGCCAATCTACCGCCGCCTACCCTGCTTCCTGATTGCCACGGTCGATAAGTTCGCGGCCCTGCCCTGGGTGGGACAAACCGGAGCGCTGTTTGGCCGCGTCAGCCACTACCAGGAAAAGGGCACCGACGAGGGCTTCTACAGCGCTGGAGATGCCACCGTGGTGGGCAAGCCGCTCGCCTGTCTGCCGCCGCCGGATCTGGTGATTCAAGACGAGCTGCACCTGATTTCCGGGCCGCTGGGCACGATGGTCGGCCTGTACGAAACGGCTATTGATACCCTCTGTTCCTCTAGTCAGAACGACCGGCTGATTCGGCCCAAAATCATCGCCTCTACGGCCACCGTTCGCCGCGCCAGCCGCCAGATTCAGGCGCTGTTTGGCCGCGAGCATGTCGATATCTTCCCGCCCCCCAGCCCCAACCGCCACGACTCGTTCTTTGCTAAAACCGATTTTCAGGTGCCAGGGCGGCTTTATCTGGGCGTGGCGGCTCAGGGACGCAGCCTCAAGGTCGTGCTGCTCAGGGTCTATCTGGCTCTGATGGCGACGGCCTATAAACAGTATGAGGAACAGGGCGGCCAACGGAATCAGCACAATCCAGCAGATCCTTACATGACAATGTTGGGATATTTCAACTCGCTGCGGGAGCTGGGCGGCAGCCGCCGGATTGTCGAAGATGAAGTGAGTTCGCGTTTGGCTAAATATGGCGACCGCCTGCGCCACGGCGAATTAATCGGCCCATTCCTGAATCGCAAAATTGACGATGAGCCAGAAGAACTGACCTCGCGGGTCAGCACCAACAAAGTCGCCAACACCAAACGCCGACTGGCCCTGCCGTTTCACGAAAAAGAGCGAGTAGACGTGGCCTTGGCCACCAACATGATCTCCGTCGGTCTCGACATTGTGCGGCTGGGGCTGATGGTGGTGCTGGGGCAGCCCAAAACCGCCGCCGAATACATTCAGGCTACCAGTCGGGTCGGGCGAGATCCCGGTCGTCCGGGTCTGGTGGTGACGCTGCTCAACGTCCATCGGCCTCGCGACCGCTCCCACTACGAGCGCTTCCAGAGCTGGCACAATAGTTTCTATCGAGCAGTCGAGGCCACCAGCGTTACGCCCTTTTCGCCCCGCGCCCTCGACCGGGGGCTAGCCGGGATTGTGGTCGCTTTGGCCCGCCTCGGCATTTCTGAAATGACCTCGCCTCTGGGGGCATCCCATATCAGCAGCCAGCGGGCGGCCATCGATGCCGTGATTGAAACGATTGCTAGTCGAGCTGAAGCTCATACCCCCGACCTGAACGCCGCCGCGACTGCAACTCTGCGCCAGCAGGTCAAAGCCCAGGTGCTGGACTTGATCGACACCTGGGAGACCATTGCCAATCGCGACAAGCGGCTGCAATACCAGCAGGAAACCGATCTCGCGCCCCCGCTGCTGCTGGATGCCCTGAATCCGGATGCCGCTAATTACAAGTTCAAAGCCTATCGCAGCCTGCGCGACGTGGAGGCAACGGTCAACCTGTGGATCAAAGATCCCTACGGCATGGATGTGGAGGAGACGGCAGATGCCTAAAAAGACTAAATCTAAACCCAGCGGCGAACTGCGCCAGAGTCAGGTTTTGACCACCTTTGGCCCCGGCTCAATGGTAGACCTGCCCACGCGCTCGGTGATTATCGGTGGACTGAGCTTCTGGAAAGGCGAGCGCCAATTTATTCGCGAAGACCGGCTGCGCTACAAAGTTGCCAAAAGCTTGCAGCTCGATGAAGGGCAGAGCATCCAGCTCTATGCGCCGCCCCAGCAGACGAGCGACCCCCAGGCTCCAATCAGCGGCATCGATGCGTTTGTGTTCCCCACCTGGTTTCTGGCTCAGGTGGACGAAACCTACGAAACCAGGGGCAAAATCTACCGGACTCGCCCGCTGGTGTCCTGGAGCGCTGTTAAAGGCGGCCTCAAGTTTGAGGGCAAAAACACCCCGGCTGTGCCCGTCCGCTTCGTCCAGGCTTGCACCAACGGGCATCTCAGCGATATCGACTGGTACGGCTTTGCCCATCAGGACTTTAGCACCCCCTGTCGCCAGCAGCTCTGGCTGGATGAAGGCGGTTCTGGCAACGATTTTGAAGAGATCTTCGTGCGCTGCGAATGTGGCAAGCGGCGTCCGCTCTCGGAGGCCAAGCTGAAAGACTCGAAGGTGCTGGGAGCCTGTCAGGGACATCGACCCTGGCTTGGTTCAAATGGTCGAGAAGCCTGTCAAGGACATAAAACTAATCAGGTGGGTGAGCTTGTTGAAACGGGCCAGCCGGAGCCAAATCGACTGCTGGTGCGCTCGGCCAGCAACGCCTACTTCACCCAAATCCTCAGCGTTATTTCCATGCCCGACCAGGACGCAGAATTGAAGCAAGCTGTGGATCGCTTTTACGAAGAAGACTTGCAGTACACCGAAGACCTGGCAGACGTGAAGAAGGAGCTGAAAAAGCCCAAGTTCTCTGATCTGGCTCAGTTGGGAGCAGAGCTGGTCTGGAAGGAAATTCAGCGGCGCAAGAGCGGGCTAGTTGCGCCTGAAAAGAGCATCAAGCAGGTGGAGCTGGAAGCACTGCTTGCCTGCCCTGAAGAGCTGGGCAAAGAAGCGCCTGCCAGCGATCAGGTGTTTCAAGGCTATAGCCGCCGTTTAGATTCGCTCGATCCCAAATGGCATTCCGCTCTCGACCGCGTGGTGCTGGTGCATCGACTGCGAGAAGTCTCGGCCCTGATTGGCTTTACCCGATTTGAGGCCGCCATGCCCAACATCGAGGGTGAAATCGACGATCTAGCGATCAGCATTCGACGGGCTAACCTCGACTTTGAGCAGAACTGGGTGCCCGCAATCGAAAACCTGGGCGAAGGGGTGTTCATCAGCATCAAAAAAGCCGCGATTCAGGACTGGCTCAACCGCCCCCAGGTAAAAGCGCGGGCCGAGACGCTGGAGCAGGGCTATCTCAAATGGCTGGGCACCAGAGGCATTTCTCAGGACAAAGCTAGCTTCCCCGGTGCAGCCTATATCATGCTGCATTCCCTGTCCCATCTGCTGATTACGGCGGTATCGCTGGACTGCGGCTATGCGTCGAGTGCGATTCGCGAGCGCATCTATGCCTTTGACGACATTGGCTACGGTATCTTGCTGCACACCGGCACCTCCGGCTCAGAAGGGACGCTGGGTGGCCTAGTCGAAGTGGGTAGACGGATCGAGTACCACCTGGGCAAAGCGCTGGACTACGGGCGACTCTGCTCCAACGATCCGGTCTGCGCCCAGCATCGCCCCGACGATGAACAGGAAGACCGCCTGCTGCACGGTGCCGCCTGTCACGGCTGCCTGCTGATTGCTGAAACTTCCTGCGAACGCCGCAACGAAATGCTGGACCGAGCGCTAGTAGTCAGTACGGTGGCAGGGCTGGGAGCCGAATTCTTTCCAGATGCGCTGCAATGATTTCTGCTTTCTTGAGCCTCAGTCGCCCTGCCCTGAACAGTTTGGCAACCGCCCTGGAAACAGAGCGACTCAGCTTCCCGGTTCACTCGTTTGCCCTGGGTAGCTATGTTCCAGACCAGCTTGCCTCTGTCGTCGCCACTGAGCTAAACCGGCTGCGTCAGCAGAACATGACTCCGGCACACATGGCTTACATGCTTAAGCTACTAGCTCAAGAACGCGCTACAGCACACCAGAAGCAGGAGCAGGTGAATCTAGTTTGGACGGGTCCAGAACTACCTGGAACTGAAAGTCGAGATACGGCTGTAGTCGTGCGAGAACTGTTCAGCAGCGCCCAATCCAGCGTCCTGATCTCCAGCTTTGCAATTGACCAAGGCAGTAAGGGGCATGAGCTGTTCCGGCCTTTGGCTGAGCGGATGGACAGTGACCCAGACTTGAGCGTCCGGATGTTTCTCAACGTCAAGCGCCGATACAACGACAAAACGCCTGCTGCGACTTTACTACGTCAATTTTCGGACACCTTTCGCCACCAGGTCTGGCCGGGGCAACGGCTGCCCGAAGTCTTTCACGATCCCAGATCGCTGGAGCTATCGAGCAACTCGAACGCCTGTCTCCACGCCAAATGCGTGGTTGTAGATGAGGAACGGCTGTTCATCACTTCGGCTAATTTCACCGAAGCAGCCCACACGCGCAACATCGAAGCCGGGGTTGTGCTGATCAATCCCGTCGCCGCCAGAGCTATTCGCTCACAGTTTGAAATGCTAGTAGCACAAAAGCTGCTGCATCGGGTGCCAGGGCTTTAGCTCTACAATCGAGGCGGGCCAATCGCGTTGAGAGGAGATCTGCTGTTTCAGCAAGATTAGAACTGGGACAAAATTAACCGTCTGGTCCTGGATGCACTAGCAGGAATGGGTAGATCCGAAAGTTTTGTCAGGTAAACCTTTCAACCTGACAAAATACTAGTTTGAAAGCAGAGAGATAGGTGCGGCAGAATTGTGATTTCCAAGCTAAGTGAGCCAATCTGCCGATTCGCTTCTAGAATGTAGACTACTTTAGACTTAAAGTTGTTTGCAGGCATGGAACCGATTAAAGCAGAACGGGCAACTATCACCTTTTTCGAGGGCTTGCAGGTGGATGGCTACCGGCTGCCCGACGGAGAGTTTAGAATCGGCATCACTGGAGCAAGTCTGGTGCTGGGGTTCCCGCGCAACTGGCTGTATCGCATCTTGAATGGTGAAAGCCGTAACCAACTAAAGCTTTGCAGGGTTTGGGTTTCACTGAAGAAACCGCCAAAATCGTAACCGAAACCAGCCGGGGAGATCGAGAGGCCCAGACCATCGGCCTGAGAGACTTTAATCGCCTGATTGCCTATGCCGTGTTCGACGGCAAGAAGGCAGCTTTGGCGCTTCAGCTAGCCCTAACCGATGTGGCGCTCAACGACTTCTTCCGGGATGCATTTGCAGAACCGCCCTTGAGTATCGCTGAGAAGCGACAGCTTTTTTACGAAACCTATGCCGCAGCGATCAGCCCCGACGAGTGGCGACGGATGGACCGAGAGGAAATTCTCCGATTGGCCCTACCTGGAGACGAGCCGCAGCTTCAACAGGGGCGCTGGAATCAGTAGAGGTTTAATCTGGCCTCAAGTAGACTACTTTGGATGACGGGTCTGGTCTTTGTGCGACGGTGTTGAATTTGTTATGCCGACAGAAGAATGGTGCAAGGAAAACCCCAAAGTTGCGGCCTACATTTCCAGAGAGCTGAATGAGCGGCTGCTGGCCTGGATGGAGCAGCGTGGCATCAAGAAGGTGTCTCAGGCGCTGACGGCGATTTTAGAGAAGGAGCTTGAAGCAAGTGAGAGTCACGCTGGCGCTGGAAGTCGTGAGGATGAGCGGCTGGCTGCGCTGGAGGAGAAAGTAGACCACCTCGCTCAGATTGTTTTGGAGCTGAGGGATACTGTCAAAGCTGGGAGGGGGAAAAGCGATTTGAAGGCTACGAGTGCTAGGAGATCTGGCCAGCTCTCGCTGTTGGAGTCCGAGATGGGTCGGGGGAAGCCGGGTGATTCCTCCCAGTAGTCTTCTTCGCCCAGCTCCGCGTCGGGTTGTTGACTGACCACCTCTGCTGACCTCGTTCGAGCGAAGCCGTATAACCCCAAGATTGCCACATCAAAGTCTCGCCTGCCACTGCCGCAGCGCCAGATCGACCAGATTCACAAGCGAGATACTGGCCTCTTTGCAACCTAAGCGAGGTGCAAGCTCAACCGAGAAGGAAATGTGAATTCCGGAAACTATGACCACTCCAGATCCGGAAATTATGACCGATGAACAGACGCAGGCGGGGCAATTTTCCACAATGAAGGAAAAGCCTTACCCCCCTGCTCACGATGTACAAGGTCATGGAGCGATACATGGT
>JBJTUI010000712.1:0-7457 GCA_046080625.1 Elainella sp.
GGGCAGGTCGAGTGGAATTTGAAACTGGTTGTCCATGTCTATTCCCAAACTCATCTGCTCTGATCATGACATAAGCGCTCAGCCGTGCTTGTTCCCACACACTAGATGTAGAAAGACACCACGGCAATTCTGGAAGAACCCGAATAAGTTGATCACCTGGATCGGTCTACTGGCTTGAACAAGGGGCTTAAGCCCCTTGCCTGCTCAGGTTATTTTTACAAGACTCCTAAATCCGAACCGCTCCTGACTCCACCACCCAAATCGGTGCTGCCGCCGACCACATTGCCGGAGCCGGTGATGGTGACGCCATCTTGTTGAAAAGTGGGAGTTGAGAAGCGGGGTAAGTCATAAAAAATAATCGCGGTCATGGGGGCAATCTCCGAGTTAGAGGATGAACGAATAGGAGTTGAATCCAGATGGGGCTAGAACTGCTGAAAACCGAGCGCTAGAGTCGATGGGCCTTCATCGCAAAACCCAGTCCGTCTGAGCTGAAGCCAACGAGCCGATGGAACTATCTGCTAAATCCTGGCAGGCCGCAGTCCTCCAGTGAGGCGCAGGGTTGCGGCAGGGTCAGGGGTTGCAAGAGAAGATTGAACTGAATCAATCTATGTATAAATCGGTTGACTTTGATAGGAGGAAAAACAAGGTGCCGGTCAGCGCACCAGTCAGCATACCACCAGTCGAGCAGCGATTGAGTCATCATGGCTGAATCAGAAGCCTAAGTGGGAACGACTTCAGAGTATCATTTGCAACACCAGAACACAACCGAACTTAAGGAACTTAAGCAGAATTTAAGCTATTGGATATTGGGTCAGCGGGACAATTGCCGAGGTGTTGGCGCTGCCCCCCGAAGACCCGAGACGGCCCCTTGTTCTACAATTGTTAGCAACTTGGAAGATCAGCATGGAAGTGAATGAGTTAGTCGAGCAGGAGGATCGGGAGTTGATGATGCAGTTGAGCGAAGCCTATTTAGAGTGGGAGCAGCGCACCGAGCAGCGGGGCATTGAGCAGGGCATTGAGCAGGGCGAGCGGTTGCTGATCCTGCGCCAGCTTAGCCGTCGCGTCGGCCCACTCTCACCAGAACTGCAATCGCGGGTCGAGGCGCTTCCTTTGGCCCAGTTAGAGAACCTGGGTGAAGCGCTGCTGGATTTTGGGACTGTTGCTGATTTGGAGACCTGGCTAGAGAGGCAGGGCGAATCGCTGGTTGACTGACAAAACATTTGCAATGGCGGTTATAGAGGCGGAGCGGCCTCTCGAGGAGTAAACTGCTGCTATACAAGCCAAGTCGGCCTGCGCCGACTCTCTAAACCCGCCTTCGCGGGTTTTGTCTTTGTAGACGAGGCTTCTAGACGCCAGTACTCATAGTTTTGTCAGTCAATCAGGGGGGCAGTTCAAGAAAATCGACTGAACTTGCTATAACCAGTCGGATCAGCCAAAGAACCTCGACTAGTGGTTAAATTTAATCGGGTGTTTCGCTGGTTCTGGCTGAAGGTAAGCGTCAAGACCAACCAGAAAGTTTTGAGTAGCTGCCGAGCTAAATTACTGCTCGACTACATCTAAAAGAACAGGACTTTAATATTGAAGTCAATTGAAAATAGATGCAAATTATCACGATTGAGTTCGAAGTTCAGACCGTTGACTCCCAGGGAAATCCTTTGGCTCGACAGCGCCACAGCGCCCAAGGCTACAGCGAAATCCTGAACATAGTTGAAACTTTGGACAAAGTAATCCTGGAGCAAATTCTGATTCCAGCAGGCCAGTTCCAGATGGGCGCACCCCGCCATGAAGAAGGCTGGCATCCCTCCCAGCACCCCCAGCACGAGGTCAGTCTGGAATCCTTCTGGCTCAGCCGCTATCCCATCACCCAAGCCCAGTGGCAGCAGGTCGCGGCCTTGCCCCAGCAGCAGCTTCCCCTCAACCCCAAACCCGCCTGCTTTGAAGGCAGCCTGCAACCGGTCGAGCAGGTGTCCTGGTTTGAGGCCACCGAGTTCTGCCAGCGCCTTGCCCACCACACGGGCCGCCCCTACCGCCTGCCCAGCGAAGCCGAGTGGGAATATGCCTGTCGGGCTGGCACTACCACCCCCTTCCACTTTGGCGACACCATCACCACCGACTGGGCCAACTACTCTGGCATCGACTGGGAATTCAACGGCAAGATTTGCAGTAAGGGAGCCTACGGCCAGGGGCCTCAAGGCCTAGACCGACGCGAAACCACCCCGGTCGGCAGCTTTGGCGTCGCCAATCCCTTCGGCCTCTGCGATCTGCATGGCCTCGTGCGCGAATGGTGTCAGGATAGCTGGCACGACAGCTACAGCGGCG
The DNA here is from genome assembly GCA_046080625.1 of Elainella sp. Lineage (GTDB taxonomy): Bacteria > Cyanobacteriota > Cyanobacteriia > Elainellales > Elainellaceae > Elainella. The sequence goes on from JBJTUI010000712.1 coordinate 2,320, forward strand.
CACCCAGCGACGGCAGCGCCTGGGTCGAGGCCAGTTCAGCACCGGGTGTGCCCAATTCACCGAGTTCTGTGCAGCGCGTCTGGCGGGGCGGTTCCTGGAACAGCAGCCCCCGCGCCTGTCGGTCGGCCTTTCGCGGCAAACTCGACCCGGCCAGCCAACTCTACGACGTCGGGTTTCGCCTCGCCTGCACAGCCTGATGCCCCTAGACCTGACGCCCCTACATCCGATAGGCCATCTGGTGGAACTCCTCGTGCTCCGGAAACGGATAGACCCTGAGCCGGTGGCTGGGGCGAATATTCAGCTTGCGGTAGAACATTGGGTGAATCACACAGGTATCGGTGACTTGCAGCGGCAGCCGCGACTCCGAGCTGTACTCAAAATCGGCCTCCAGATAGCCCGCTTGCTCATTCAGATAGCGCACCCGTCCGATAACGCCCAGTTCCGACACCAAACGGCGAAACGCATTGGGCGAATATTCTCCGTCCGTCCATTCCGAAGCCGTCAGCGGTGCCCGCTTGTCCAGCTCATTCCCCTTAAACACCATGGGCAGGCCCGACAGCGCTTCTACAATCGTGCCCACCTTGGGATAGACTGCACTATAGGAGTTAAACACCTCCTCCGACAGAATTCGTCCCGCTTCCGACACGGCCCGCAGAATCGTATCGGGCTGAAAAATCGGAAACGTCTTGTCCCGCATCGCCTGATTGGCAATCTGGTTGCAGAGCACAATCAGCTGGCGGGGACGCATCTGGGTATGGCGCAGCACATAGGGGAAGGTCAGCTCGGTCATGCCATCCTGATTTTTCAAGCTATTGCCAAAGTAGGGCGTCCACATTTTCTCGCGAACGTCATCGTAGTTGTCCCAATCAATGCTGACTGAATCGGACGATAGCTCGTCCTTGGCGTCCAGATAGTGAAAGAACCGCCAGCAGATCAGCCGCATCAGATCCTTAGGCCGCCAGTGCAGATACACCTCGTTGCGCACCGACTTGAGCGGATTCAGGATCGCCTCTTCCTTGACATAGGGGAACACCTCGGCCATCGCAAAAATCTTCAGGTGCAGCCCCCGGCTGGCATATTCCTGGTTGAACTCCGATCCACATTGAATCAGCGCCGCCGTCGCCCACATGATCGTGCTGTCGCTCACTGTGTAGTTCTCCAGCGTATCAAAGGCAATAATCACCGGCTTGCGGCGCGTCAGTTCCAGCACTGCCGTTTTACCCGCCTTGATCCGGCTGTCGGCCAGCAGCACCTCCAAACCAGCCAGCAGATCGTCGGTTTTGGTGAACCGCTCCAGCAGCAGCTTCAGCACATGCCGCACAAACACTGCCGTCTTGCCGCCCTGATCGCCAAAAATGCAGGCAGCCCGAATCCGCACGTCCTCATCCTTGAGTTCGCGAAACACGATCAGCCAGATGATAAAATTCCACACCCTGGCAATCTTGGGAATCGCCACTTCCCGGTTGGGCAATCCCAGGTTGGTAATTTTGGTCAACATTTGCTCAAAAGCGGCAGGCTCGTCCACATCGATCGCCGTCGCATGCCGCATCTGCCTCTGGAACGAGAAAAACTGGGACAGGGCCGTCTTCCCCGATCCCCTGCGGCCCACGATTAAATAGACCCTGGGGTCCAGCGCTTGACTGTTAAACCGGGTTTGGTAAAAGAAATATTCGCGATAATCCTGCTTCAACAGCCGCACCTCCGACTCGCAGTCGGCTTCTCCAAACGGGCTCACCCGCTGCACAAACTCGTGATCCATGTCCTGCTCCTGATGGTCTTCAGTAGGGATGGCCCTTGAATCAGGCTTGAAAAAACCAGGCTTGAAAGAATCGGGCTTCCAGCTTCAAGTCGATTCAACGGTCCACCAGTGCAAAGCTTCACCCTGCTGCTGTTTTAATATTCTTCTTTAATCCATAGATATCAGGAGCAGATGCAAATCCGGAAGTTCCCGGCCCCGCTACTCCAACTGCCGCATTGCTTTAGATTAAGGATGCTTTGCAGAATTTCAACAAGTAATACAGAATATTAAAAGCGTCAGGCGCAGCCTGCACCGCCTAAATGCCTCGCCCCCATCCCCCGCTTAGAACTTGCTTGGAGCTGTCATGGACGATACGGCAATTGACCAGTTGCTCGAAAGCCTCAAGAGCGACGATGAACAGCAGCGCGATATCGCCACCCGCGAACTCTGGCAGCTCTGGTTCAACCAGAAAGGTGCCTACGGTCTAGAACTGCTCGAACGCGCCCAAACCCTGCTCCAAGACGGAAAAGTCGATGAGGCCGAGGTCCTGCTAACCGACCTGATCCAGGATCAGCCCGACTTCGCCGAGGCCTGGAACCGACGGGCCGTCCTCTATTACCTCCAGGGCCGCTACCGCCCCGCCCTCGCCGACTGCCAGCAGGTGATTGCCCTGGTTCCGGTCCATTTTGGAGCGCTACACGGCATGGGCCTCTGCTACGCCGCCCTGGGCGAATACCGCACCGCCATCCAGGCATTTCGTCGAGCGCTAGAAGTCCAGCCCCATGCCCTGATCAACCAAAAAATGATCCTGGAATGCACCGCCCGTCTGAACTGACCCGATCAGCTCCTCCCAAACCCGATCAGCAACCCATCAGACGCAGCTCTTCCCCCATCTCACCCCCGCCCCGACATCGTATGCACAAAATCATATAGATGGTGGGCCATCTGGAGCTTGCTGCACTGGCCAATCGCCACCTTGCGGCCCTCGTGATCTAGAAAAATCGCCTGGTTCTGGTCGCTGCCGAAGCCGCTGTCGGTTTGGTCAATCGCGTTCGCCACAATTGCATCCAGCTTCTTGCGCTGGAGTTTCTCAAAGGCGGGCGTAAAAATATCGCCCGTTTGGGCCGCAAACCCGACTAGCCGCTGATTAGGGCGTCGCACATGGCTCAGCTCCGTCAAAATATCGGGCGCAGCAGAGAGGGGCAATTGCTGGGGCAGCAGGCGTTTGGGCAGTTTCTCAACGCTGTATTCGGTGGGGCGCACATCGGCCACCGCCGCCGCCATCACAATCCAGTCGGCCTCCACAAAGTAATTCATCACGGCCTGCCGCATCTCCACCGCGCTCACCACCGGCACCAGCCGCGCCCCCGCCAGCCCGTGCAGCAGTCGCGCCTCAATCGGCGCATGTACCAGCGTTACCCTGGCTCCCCGATGCAGCGCCGCCTGGGCCAGCGCGATCCCCATCTTGCCGGTCGAGGGATTGCCGATAAACCGGACCGGGTCCAGATGTTCGCGGGTGCCGCCCGCACTAATCAGCACATGCTTGCCGATCAGATCCCGCTTGCCCTGGGTGTAGAGCAGCGAATGCAGATGGGTCAAAATCTCGCTGGGTTCGGCCATTCGGCCCATACCCACCCGGTCGCAGGCCAAGATCCCCACGCCCGGACTCACCGAGTGATAGCGTAGATCGGTCTGCAACAGCTGCCAGTTGCGCTGCACCGAGGGCTGCTGCCACATATCCGTATTCATCGCCGGGGCCAGCAGAATTGGGCTGGTCGAGGCCAGCACCGTGCTCGTCAGCAGGTTATCAGCCAGCCCATGCGACAGTTTGGCCATCAAATTGGCCGTCAGCGGCGCAATCAAAAACAGCTCGGCCCATTCGCCCAGTTCGATATGCAGCGGACGATGGTGCGAGGGCTGCCAGAACAGCTCGTCTGTATAGACGGGGTGGCGGCTCAGGGTGGCCAAAGTCAGCGGCGTGATGAACTGCTGAGCGTTGTCGGTCGCAATCACCCGCACCTCGACCCCCAGCTTGGCCAGCGTCGAGATCACCTGACAAACCTTGTAGGCAGCAATGCCGCCGCCCACCCCAATCAGTACTTTTCTCCCTTGCAGCATAGGTTATTGTCGTTGAAAAAGGAACCGCAAGCGTGGTGCCGAGACGCAGCGCCTAAGCGCATCTCTCTACAGTGCAGGAAGAATCTAAATGTCTCAAGTTTTTCCTACGATAGCTAAATTGAGCGGTCTAAAATTAAACTTTTTGGCGAATCTTTAGTTTTCAGCAATCTCTAGCAAAAAAGCAGGCCGATTGCCTGCTTGCGCCAAAATCCTTTGAGGTTTAGAACCCTTTTGCAATTTAGGAGTCAGAACCCGCTCAAAACGCTATCCAGGCTCTGTTGAGCAGTAAAGTTAAACTGTTCAAGTCAGACTACAGATCAGGCAGATCAGGCAGGGCCATAGCCCCAGGCTAGGCTTCATCGTAGGCTTCCAGGTCAAGCAAATACAGGTAGGGCTCTACCATCTCTGGGCGTTGAAACGCGATTGCACGGAGCAAATGCCAGTCGTCTAGACCTTCAAACGGGTTCGTATATGCGTCTTGCTCAAGCCGCTGGGCCAGAGCAGCAATCTCTGGAACCGTAATTTGAGCAACGTCCTGTTCTGAAAAGTGTAGTGTGTTCATTGCTAACCCCCTTTCCATTGCACCCGTCAAGGTGTGTACATCAACGCAAACCAACCCGATCTCGAACTGCTGAGCAGCTGCTCAACTCGCAGACTTGGCAGTAGGTTTAGTAGCAGACTTAGCAAACTTGGCCTCTACCGCTCTCCTCAACTGCTCTATAATCGCTCTACAATCAGCACCTGCAGCCAAACTAGATCCGTAAAGCTACAGAGGCGCTGCTTTTTCTATCCTATAGCGGTTCTAGGGGGAATCCAGGGGAAATACGATTTCTTCTATAAAACTTTGCATCAGCTTCAAGACAATCGGCTGGATTTCGTGGCCCATATTCAGCTCGTGATAGCGCACCGCCGCCCCCAGCTGAGTCAGCTGATCCCGAGCCTGGTAGGCGGCCAACAGCGGCACCACCTGGTCAAACTGGCCATGTACCTGCAACACCTTAGGCGCGACGACTCCCGGCCCCAGTTCCAGCGGCCCATGGGCATAGCCGCTCAGCACCATCAGCGCCGCCAGAGGCAGCTGCAAACCCACATCCAGCGTCATCGCACCGCCCTGGGAAAAGCCAGCCAGCACCGTCTGTCCCAGCGGAATTCCGGTCTTACCCTCTAGCGATTTCAGCCAGCTAAGCAGCTCCTGCCGACTGGTTAACAGCTGGGTCTGCTGCTGGGGACTCGGCGGGTTGAAAAACGAATAGTCCTCCGGCAGGTCATACCACATGCGGCC
>JBJTUI010000713.1:0-4420 GCA_046080625.1 Elainella sp.
GGGGCGATATTTGGCCTGCGGCCCAGCTCGTGTTTGATGCTGCCGTTGAAAAAGCCTATGGGGGACAGCGCAAAATTGTCTGGTTCAAGATCTACGCGGGCGATGAAGCCTGTGAGCTCTACGGCACCTACCAATATTTGCCCGAGGATACCCTGACCGCAATCCAGGAATACGGGGTCGCAATCAAAGGCCCTCTGACCACGCCGATCGGCGGCGGCATTCGTTCACTCAATGTCGCCCTCCGGCAAATCTTCGACCTCTATGCCTGCATCCGACCCTGTAAATACTATGCTGGCACCCCCTCGCCCCACAAAACGCCCGAAAAGCTGGATCTGATCGTCTATCGGGAAAACACCGAAGATATCTACCTGGGCATTGAGTGGAAGCAGGGCAGTGAAATTGGCACCAAGCTGATCAAAATCCTGAACGAAGAGCTGATTCCGGCTACGCCCGAACATGGCAAAAAGCAGATTCCCCTGGATGCGGGCATCGGCATCAAGCCGATCAGCAAAATCGGCTCTCAGCGCTTGGTGCGGCGGGCGATTCGACATGCGCTCAGGCTGCCCAAGCCCAAGCAAATGGTGACGCTGGTGCATAAGGGCAACATCATGAAATACACCGAGGGAGCCTTCCGCGACTGGGGCTACGAGCTGGCCACCAGCGAATTTCGCGACGACTGCATCACCGAGCGCGAATCCTGGATTCTGGAAAACAAAGAGCGCAATCCTGACCTCAGTATTGAGGACAACGCCCGCCAGATCGAGCCGGGATATGATGCCCTGACGGACGAGAAGAAGCAGAAGGTCTGTAGCGAGGTGCAGTCGGTTCTGGATGCAATCTGGGCCAGTCACGGCAACGGCCAGTGGAAAGACAAGGTGATGGTGAACGACCGGATCGCCGACAGCATCTTTCAGCAGATCCAGACCCGGCCCGACGAATATTCGATTTTGGCCACCATGAACCTGAACGGCGACTACCTCTCCGATGCGGCAGCGGCAATTGTTGGCGGGTTAGGCATGGGACCGGGGGCGAATATCGGCGACGCCTGCGCCATCTTTGAAGCCACCCACGGTACTGCTCCTAAACATGCCGGACTCGATCGGATCAACCCCGGCTCTGTGATTCTCTCGGGCGTGATGATGCTGGAATATATGGGCTGGCAGGAGGCAGCAGACCTGATCAAACAGGGGCTGGGGGCGGCGATCTCCCAGGGCGAAGTCACCTACGATCTGGCCCGATTGATGGAACCGCCGGTTCAGCCTTTGAAATGCTCGGAGTTCGCCCAGGCGATTGTCAAGCATTTCTAGGGGGTACTGCTGTCAAAGCCGGATCAGCTGGCCTTCTTGACTAGCTGGCCTTGAGGTGGCGCTCCAGAAAATCGGTGGTGCGCTGCCAGGCGGCGGCAGCAGCTTCGGGGTTATATCGCCTGCCGGAGGGGTTGGCAAAGGCATGGTCAGCCCCTTCGTAAATGTAGATTTCCGGCGATTTACCGACCGATTTCAGGGCCGCCTCAAATTGCCGCACCCTATCCACAGGGGGATTGTCGTCCAGAGAGCCGAAGATGCCTAAAATCGGCATTTCCAGGGCCTCCAACCGATTGGCATCCGTCACCAGCTGGCCGCCATAGTAGATCACCGCCGCATCCAGCTGGTCGGGCAGCAGCAGCGCCGTATTCAGGGACCAGCTGCCGCCAAAACACCAGCCAATACTGCCAATTTTAGGAGCCTGCTGGCCGTCCAGATAGGCATAGGCCTGGCGCAGGTTGTCTTCCAGCCGCTGAGGATTTTGGCCAGCAGCCTGCACCAATGCTCTGGCTTCCTCGGGCGTGGCGGCAGACTTACCTTCATACAGGTCTACGGCCAGAGCCGCATAGCCTTCGCCCGCCAGCCGTTCGGTCATCATCTCAATGTTGTCGTTCAGCCCCCACCATTCGTGGATCACGATCAGGCTGGGCAGGGGCGCAGTGGCGTCGGCGGGACGGGCCAAATATCCGGTCAGCGGCGTTCCGCCAATCTCCCCGTAGGTAACTCGCTCACTGGTGATGGGGGTACGCGGCGCTTGGGCAACGGCAGCGCTGGGAACCGGCAGATCGTCCTGATGCGAATGCAGCATCTGCTGACTAGCCGTTTCAGCCTCATTGGCTAATGTAATCGGCCTGAGCTGTGGGTAGACCGCGATTCCCAGAGCCAAAAATCCTACGAGCACCAGCCCCAGCCATTTCCGTGTCAGCCATTTCCGTATCAGCATTCGCATCGCTTCTGTTGCAAGACAAACGCAGATAGGATAGCAGACCACAACAGGCTGCACATCTGCCAAAAGGCCGGTTCAGGCCAGTTGGGGGCCAGCTCCAGTGATTCGAACCTCAACGATTCTAGGCTCAGGGATTTGAGAAAGTATTGATCTGACCATTGCCGATATAGCGACCGGGCGGTACTCGCGGCACCGAAAAAGGCACCTGGGGCGCAGGCGCAACCACAGTCGGCACTGGTGTAGGAGCACTGTAGCCTGCCTGATTTGGTGCGGTTATCATGGGCAACTGGGTCGGCTGGAGCGTCGGTGTCGCAGGCAGCAGCTGCGGCGAGGTCAGGCTGGTTGGCGTCCGCAGGGCAGGCGGCAGGGTATAGCCCGTTGTTCCTGCGGCGGGTGAGGTTTGGGGCACGAAGGGCTGGCCAAATCCAGGCAGGACGGTTGGCGTTGCGCCCGGTTGGCTAGCGGTTGAGCTTCCAAATTCGTAGAGGCGGCTGACGTTGGCCGATGGGGTACCAGCTTGGGAGCTACTGGTAGAGGTGCTGGCAGAGGTACTGGCAGGCCCACCAGCAGAATTCCGTTCAGCCCCATTAACGCCATCCCGGCGATCCAGAGCCGCCTGTAAAGGGCTGACTGGGGTGGCCGCAGTGGCATCAGACGCTGAGCCAGCGAGACAATTGGCGGTGTTGGCGGTGTTGGCAGTACTCAAACCTACCGGCGGCAGAGCTGGGACGGCCACAGGTGCCGTTTGGGACGGCTTAGCCTCGCGGCCCGAATTCGCAGATTGGCCAGCCTGACCAGCAGCTTGACCCGCTTGACCAGCGCCGAACAAACCCTTGAGAAAATCTGGCGATGGTAGGGGATTGGCTGATGTTGCCTCAGCCGTCGCCTCGGATGTTGCTTCAGGGGAAGGGGCAGCAGGTAGGGCCGTTGAACTAGAAACCTCAGACTGGGCCAGATTATTCCAGTAGTTGGCCAGAAACAGCAGCGGCAGCAGCAGCAGCAGCAGCGAGCCCCAAACGGTTGGCCGTTTCAGAATCTGCAGCTTGGCCCTCAGGGTACGCAGAGCCGCAGAAGTCTGCTGGGCCGGTTTGCTCAGGTTAGCGCCAGCCTTCTGGACAGGCCGCTGAGCAGACTGGGGTTTGGACATCAGCGGAGGCCGCTTTTTCGCAGACATTCAAGAAGGCTCCTTGGAGACCGCAGGGTTAATTATGGGATTGACTGTAGGATTTACGTTGATCATACTCGCCTGGGTTGCGCCGCTCCTTCTGGGCTTGCTATTTGGACTCGCTCTCTGGAATCAAAACCGCTGTGGCTCTCAATGGGTCGAGCGGGCCAGCAAAATCGCTGCGGCTCCCAGGCCAAACAGGTTGGGCAACCAGGCTCCCAAAAACGGCGTAATGATGCCCAACTGGGCAATCGAGCCGCAGATTACCGCCAGCAGGTAATAGCTAAAAATAATTACCAGGCTAATCGCAAAACTGGTCGAGCGTCCACCCCGGTTCAGCCTTGCTCCCAGGGCCGCACCCACTAAACCAAAGGCGACGCAGATGAAGGGCAGGGCGTACTTTTGCTGAATCCGCACCTTCAGCTTCTGAATTTTCTCCTCATCGCCGCTCTGTTCCAGCAGGGCCAGATATTCGTAGGACTGTTGGATATTCATTTCGTTGTAGTCGCGCGGCTGGGAGGCCAAGTCCAGCGGGCCTCGGGGCAGTTTGAGCTGCTGGTTATCAAACTTGACGATGTTGCGGAACGAGCCGTCCGCTGACACCACGTAGATCGTGCCGTTTGAGAAGTCCCAGAGTTTTTGGCTGGGGTTCCACTGGGCCGACTGGGCGCTGACAATTTGGTCGAGGCCGTCCTGGGAGAAATCCAGAATGGTCAGCCCCCGCATCTGGTTGCCGTCAAACTCCTTGGCGTAAAACATCCGGGCCAGGGCGTCTTTCTTGTCGCCATTTTTGTCCTCAACCTGCCGAAACTCCTGGTAAAGAATGTTGCGTTCCTGGAAGGCCGGATCTTCGTCGTCCAGGGCCGCCGCCAGGGTTTGGGTGGCCTGGTAGTTGGCCGAAGGCACGATCAGTTCATTGAAGGCAAAGGTCAGGCCCGTCACCAGCAGCGAGACCAGCAGGGCCGGAGTCACCATGCGATAGACACTGACGCCGCAGGCCTTCAG
>JBJTUI010000714.1:0-6531 GCA_046080625.1 Elainella sp.
CCTTTGAGGTGGAGGATACGGGACCCGGCATCGCTGAAGCAGAACTAGAGCAGCTGTTTGAGGCGTTTGTCCAGGCTGAGTCGGGCCGTCGCTCCCAGGAGGGCACGGGTCTGGGGCTGCCGATTAGCCGCCAGTTTGTCCGGCTGATGGGCGGCGATATTCAGGTCCACAGCCACCTGGGCCAGGGCTCGGTCTTCAGCTTCCAAATTAGCGTTCAGGAGGGCCGGGTGCTGAATCCGGTAGACCAAGACCAACAGCGTGTGCTGCGTCTGGCCAGCTCAGTCACCCCACCGCGCATCCTAGTCGTAGAAGACAAATGGGAAAATCGCCAGCTGCTCGTCAAGCTGCTTTCTAAGGCTGGATTTCTGGTGCAGGAGGCGGCTAATGGCCTGGAGGCGATTGAACTCTGGCAGAGCTGGCAGCCCCATTTGATCTGGATGGATATGCAGATGCCGGTTCTGGATGGCTATGCCGCGACTCGCCAGATTCGTCAGCTTGAGGCCGCATCCCCATCGGCCCACTACACCGTGATCATCGCCCTGACGGCCCATGCCTTTGAGGAAGACCAGGAAACCGTGCTGGCGGTGGGCTGCGACAGTTTTATCCCCAAGCCCTTTCGTGAAGATCTACTGTTTGCCAAGATTGCCGAATACCTGGAGGTAGACTACCTATACGAAACGCTGGCCCCGCCTCAGCTGGCCTCCCGAGCGGCCCTGTGGCCTGACCCTTGGGGTAATCGGCGGCTCGAGCAAAACGAGCAGAACCTCCTCCAGCCAGATCATTATCAGCCGCTGTTGGATAGCCTGTCGCCCCAAACGGTCAGCCAGTTCTATGAGGCAGCCGTCCGGCTGGACGATAACCGCATGCTCGACCTGCTGGCAACCTGGCCCGACAGCCATGCCCCGCTCGCCCAGGCTTTAGAAACCTGGATCAACGAGCTGCGGTTGGACCTGGTGATTGAACTGATTCAGCCCCACTATGCCCAGCTGGCCCACCAATCCCTGCCCGAATAGCCGCTCCCCCAGCGACAGGGCCAAAGAGATTACAGGGTTTCTCCCAGACCCACCCAGCCGCCCGACAGGGCTTCAGCAAGTGCTATAGAATGGGGCAAGACCCTGGAGTATCCGCTGCTTGAGTCGCTGCTTGAGTTAAAGGACGCCTGAACGCCCTGAGTCGGCGAACCCCGCTTATTTGACCTGTTCATTCTGCTACGCTGTTTACCCTGCCACGCGATTGCCGCCATGACCGTTCCTTCTGAGCTCGAAACTGAAGCCCTATCTGAGGTGCTGGACTCTTCTGAATCGGCAGCTAGCGGCTCTGCGGCTGTCGAATCTGCGGCTGTCGAAACCAGCAATGGCGGCCATAGTCAAGCGCCAGCAGACTCAGAGCCAGAGCCAGAGCCAGACTTCCTGGACGAAGTGCCCGACGATCTAGAAATGTCGCTGTTTGACCACCTGGAAGAACTGCGGCTGCGCATCTTTTACGCCCTGATCGCGATTGTGCTGGGGATTATTGTCTGCTTTATCTTCGTCAATCCAATTGTGATGCTGCTGGAAGTTCCGGCCCAGGGCATCAAGTTTTTACAGCTGGCCCCCGGCGAGTATTTCTTCGTATCGCTGAAGGTGGCGGGCTATAGCGGTTTGGTCGTGGCCAGTCCGTTTGTGCTCTACCAGATTGTCCAGTTCGTTCTGCCCGGTTTGACGCGGCGCGAGCGTCGTCTGCTGGCTCCGGTGGTGCTGGGTTCTACGGTGCTGTTTGTCGTGGGGCTGGTGTTTGCCTACTATGCGCTAATTCCGGCGGCGCTCAACTTCTTTGTCTCCTACGGCGAAGGCGTAGTGGAGCAGATGTGGTCTATTGAGCGCTATTTTGAATTTGTGCTGCTGCTGCTGTTCAGCACCGGGCTGGCCTTTCAGATCCCGATTATTCAGCTGCTGCTGGGAGCCCTGGGCCTTGTCACCTCCAAGCAGATGCTGTCGGGCTGGCGGTTTGTAGTTGTGGGTGGAGCCGTACTGGGAGCGGTGTTGACGCCCTCGACTGACCCGGTCACCCAGAGCCTGCTGGCCGGGGCCGTGTTGACCCTCTATTTCGGCGGAATTGGCCTGGTGAAGCTGATTGGACGCTAGCACCCCTGAAGCTTGATCCTGACCCTCAAAACCCCGACAAGCCTGGGCAAATAGTGCTACCCTGAGTGCTGTCGTGTCTATAAACAACCATCAGCCTCCATGTCACAGGAATTACTGTCATCGCTCGTCTGGATGGACTACAGGCTAGCTGTGCTGTTCACCGTCGTTCTGCCGCTGATTTTGCTGATCTGGGCGTTTGTCCGGCAGGCGGATGCGATTGGTCGGCTGCTGGTGATCTACTGGCGAGTATCCAGTCTGCTGGCGATCACGGTCTATCTGCTGATCGGGGGTCTGCCTGTGGGGTTTATGTCCGGCTTTTTGGCCCGGCTGCTGATTCCGCTGGGGCTCTGGTTCTGGGTTGACATGAACGAAGAGATCCGCGAACAGCCCGATAGCGCCCTCAAGCTCAGCTTCAACGCCTGGCGCTGGGCCACCAGCATCTACTGCCTGCTAGGAGCAGTGGCCAGCCTGCCGTTTTTACAGTGCGCCCTCTCGACCACTACTCTGGCCACTCCGTTCTGTCAGGTCTGGATCGATCCGCCCCTCGGCTTCAAGAATTTCTTCCATGCAGGCTACAAAACCGGCTTCCTGGGCTTCCTGGGCATCATGGGCCTGATCATCTACGTCCTGTATTTCGCCTACTTCGTGATTTTTCGGCTGGCCAAACAGGGCCGCTCTGCCGTCGAGCAGTAGGCTAGCTGTTAAACGTTAAACCCACCGTCAAATACCGTGACTCTTGCCGATCACCCAATGTCGCCGGAAGAAGCGGGCCAGGCTGCTTTCCTCAAACGAGAGATAGATCGGTCTGCCGTGGGGACAGGTGCGAGGATGGCGGGTTGCCTGCCACTGATCCAGCAGGCGCTGCATTTCCGGGAGCGTCAGCGGCGTCCCGTTGCGGATGGCTGTACGACAGGCCGTTGCGACTAGGGCACTGTCCAGATCGCCTCCTAAACTGAGTTCCACCAGAGCCGCCGCACAATCATCCCGCTGGGCCAGGGTCGCCGGAGCCGTTCGCACCGCCCAGCGATCTTCGCCAAACGCTTCGGGCATCAGGCCCAACCGCTGGAGCTGGGTTTGCTGGGCCGGGCTGAGCTGGCCTAACACGAGGGGCACCTCCAGGGGTACTAGCTGCCAGCGATCGCAGAGCTGCTCATACAGCACCCGCTCGTGGGCAATATGCTGCTCAATCAGCCACATGCCGCTTGGGTGCTCGGCCAGAATATACATGTTATGCACCTGGGCCACGGCTCTGAGCGGCACCAGCGGATGGTTGAGTTCAGCTAACTCGTCGATATTCAGAGTTGCCGGGGCTTCCGAGTCGGCATCCTCCAGACCAGTGCGGTAAACTCCTTCTGCCTCAGCCGCCCTGATCAGCTGTCCCAATCGCTGGTCGGCCAGACTGGTTTGTTCACCCAAAGTCAAAAGCTGTTCCACGGCCTGCTGGGTCTGGGCCTGCCAAAACTCCGGCTGGTGCAGGTAGAGTTCTGCCTTGGCCGGATGGCGATTCCAGTCTACCTGGTCAGGCGGCAGATGCAGGTGCAAAAAACCGATTGGGTACCGATCGCGGGGCAGAGTGCGCCGCAGGCTCGACAGCAGGGTTTGCTCCAGTTCCGGAAGCCGCACCATTCTGCCGTTTACCGCGATTTTCAGCCAGTCCAGCCGTCGTCGATGACAGCGGTCTGGCAGCCCCAGCAAGAGCTCTAGCCGGGCCTTGTCAATCGGTTTACTAGCCTCTGGCTCGGGGATCTCAGCGCCGGTTGGCCAAACGCCTGTGCGCCAAACAACGCTGCGCAAATCGCCTGTCTGGAGCCGCAGCATCTGGGTGAGAATGGCCTCAGCTGTAGGACTGGCCCAGATCGAAAACCAGGGCCGGTCGTTATGTTCTACCTGCCAGGTGATCTGGGGATGGCAGAGGGCCAAATGTTGGATCGCCTGCTGCACCCCGCGCAGCTGCTGGGGCAACCCCTGCCGCCGAGAGGGCCAACTGCCAAACAGATTGGCTGCTGTGACGCTGGTTCCCACTGCCATGGCAATCGGCTGGATCTGCTGGGGCTGGCCCTCAAGGCTGTAGCTGACCTGATAGCCCCCTGAGTGATCGCTCTGCTCAGCTCGCCGAGAGCGGCTGCAAATCTCCAGTTCGGCCAGACGAGCCAGACTGTGCAGCGCTTCGCCGCGAAACCCCAGGCTGTTGATCTGCCATAGGTCGGACTGGGTCTGAATTTTGCTAGTACTGTGGGCTAGAGCGGCCTGTTCCAGGTCCGGCAGGGTCATGCCGCTGCCGTTGTCGGTGATGCGCACTCGCCAGCTCTCGCTCCAGAGGGCAATGCTAATTCTGGTGGCCTCGGCATCGATCGCGTTCTCGGCTAGCTCCCGCACGACGGCGGCTAGAGCATCAATCACTTCACCAGCCGCCATCAGGTGAATCACTTCAATGGGAAGGGCCTGAATCGGAGTAGCCATGAAACCAGTGTAGACGCTAGCTGCTGGTTCTGAGTCAGAGCGGACAGACCCGACAACGCTCAAGGATGGGGGTTGCCCCCTGCACGGCCTGACCGATCCTCGGCTTTATTGGGTTGAGCAGCTGAGCAACATGAGCAGCTGAGCGCAAGAGCAGGAGCAAGAGCAAAAACACCCAGGCCAAATTCGGGCAATTGTGATCTCCAGACGAGCCAAGGCCGATGCAAATCATTCTTGACTCAGAATTTGCAGCATCGTCTCACCCGTCCGGGTCTGGGAGACTACTTCTGTCGAGTGAAAACTAATTCTGAATGGTTATTTTTAACCTCCAGCGTGAATCCTAGGAGCGCCCCATTCAAGTTACCTGCTGATCGAGCTCATTGGTCTAGCAGAGCACCATCAGAGTTCCTGAAAGCAACCAATCCCGTCACTTGAAGGACGACCGTTACCTTACACCGTCTCGCTGAAGATTATGTCCACCATTCTCAAGACAGCCGCAGCGTCGTCTGTCCTTGCCTCATTCCGAACGATCCGGGCCTACACCACCGTCCCCCAGCCGCTGCAAACCCAGCTCTGGACCAATCCGCTCTCCAAAGCTAGCGCCTCCCCTACCCTATTCATTTCCCGAACCCCGCTTGCGCCAAGCTGCAACCAGAACAACCGCTGTCTGACCCACTGCTGGATGGACGATAGCCAGCGAGAGCAGGGCCAGCGCTGCCTGGTGGGCTGCTGGCAGACGAATCACCATGCTTGCCAGGCCCAAGATTGCCCCAACTCGGCCCATGCAGCCTGTGCCAGTAAAACCCGGTGATACAGTCCGGTGATGCAGCGTTAAACGGCCTCAGCTGCGGTCCAGCGAAAGCAGCAGCGCCCCCTGCCAGCCGGTTTCGGTTTTGCCATAGCTGCTCAGCAAAGCCGATTCGATAGTTGCCAACAGCGTCGGGTCGAGCTTGATTTGCTGCTGGGAAAGCACCTGCTTCAGGGCAGCCCGGTCGAAGTAGAAGTAGCCCTGATTGGGCGTGCGAATTTGGCTGAGGGCCAGCTGAATCTCTGGGGCCAGGTTGGCTGAGAGCGCCTGTTTTAATGCCGCCAGCGACGTGGCCAGCAGTTCATAGTCGCCGGTTTGGGGATCAAGAAAGCGCGTATGTACTCCCTGAACAACAGCCTCCAGACCCGCCCCCCTGGGAACCAGCTTCGTCCAGGCATAGACCGTCTGGTCATCGAGTTGAAACGAGCCTACAGTCATGCCCTGATCCTGGAGCAGTTGGTCCAGCTCCTGTAATCCGGCTGCCGTGGCGGGCGATTGTTGGGTCACCAGAACCCAGTCCGATGCGGCTCCGTCCGCGACCTGGGCCAGCGCGAAGTTTCCCTGCATCCAGGCGGCCAGGTTTTCGGGTAAAGGCAGGCCGAAGCGCTGTTGCAAGGTTTTGAGGGCGGGCTGCCAGGTTGAGCCAATCAACCACTCCCACTGGGTCCAGGTCTGGGAAAAGTCTTGACTGACAACTGCCAAATGGCTGCGGGTCGGCATAAACCGCAGCAGCGGACTGGCATTGACCAGCTGGGCCGATGGCTCCAAATCCAGCCGATCTGCGAGCAAGACAGCATCAACCAGCAGCCCCTGGGGAGTCGGCTTCAGGGCGGCAACCAGTCGAGAGCCAGCGGGGACGGGCTGTTCTGACTCCGCCGTGAGCAGGTCCACCAGATCATGCAGCGGACTAGCGGGCTGGGTCAGGTCGATATACAGAAAGCCGAGCTGGGGATCAGGGAACTGCTCCAGGGCTTGTTGATAGGCAAAACTGTTCTCCAGATTGAGTTCGGCTACCTGGGCATTGGCCAGGGCAGACCGCAGCACGGCGGGATAGTTGGCAAACAGCACGTAGCGGTTGCCCACCAGAGCGCTGGTCAAGATCGGTTCGGGGCCGGCGTCCGATTCGGCTGCGGCCTGAGTGAC
>JBJTUI010000715.1:0-8532 GCA_046080625.1 Elainella sp.
GATGCTGATGTTTCTTGAGCTGGAAATGCCCTAAGATTGTCTTGTTTCATGGTGTATCCTCGTCTGGTTGTTTTGTTTCCTATCCAGCAGGATACGCCCTTTCTTCTCCTTTCCTCATACACCACTTCTGAACATAGCTCCCCTGCAACAAACCACTATCTACGTAAATCGGCCTCCTATTAGAAAGGGTACCCAGAGGGTCGTTGAGTTCAGAGTACCGTTGCTCATTAGAGTACTGTCGCTGCCAAGTTGCATACCCATTTAAACAAGGGAGAACACCCTGAGGATGGGAGAAAGGATTGTTGTCAGAGGAAAATAAATGCTCGAGATCATAGTAACAAAGGTAGTGCCATTCATTTTTTCGCCAGCCTACTCGATCGGCAAATGCCTCCCAAACCTGATCGCCAGGATATTCGTCGTTCAGTTTAGCACCACAGGCGACATAGATGTTCTTTTGCACACTAAAGCCAAAGTGTCCCTTGCTGTGCTCCACCCAGAGCTGGTCGATTGTCCGGAGATCAACACAGGGAAAATTGAGTAGATCCTCTTTTTTGAAACAATACCCTGGTTCCTGCCCGATCGCCCGACACATCACCTCATACGTTTCTCGATCGGCCTCGATCCACTTCTCAGCCTTCAGCAAATCGCGCAATCGAGTGTAATCGACATTTCGTTCAGAGGTGAGGTCATCTGTCGTGAGTACGGTTTTGCAATGGCTTTCTTTGGCTCGACTCACCTCCAGTGCTGTCAATCGAGCTTTAGCTTGCTGCAATTCGATCGTCATTGCCGCAAGCTGCCGTTCTGCCTCGGCTTGTTGCTCGACTCGTGCCCGCAACTCCTGATTTTCTAGCCTCAACCCCTGAATTTCCTGCTGATACGCTTGAATCGCTTGCTCATGCTGGGCGGTTAACTCAGTTTGCTGGGCCTGGGATTGCTCTAAGGACTGCTTGGCTTCGACTAATTGCTGCTGGGTTTGCTGATAGTTTGCTTGCAGGTCTGCGAGTTGGCGCAGTAGGGGTGCGTGGCCCTCGGCCAATTGCTGTTCGAGCTGCGATCGATCGGCCAACGCTTGTTGCAAAGCCGCTTTCACCTCAGCTAAGCGATCGGTAAGCTGTTGCACCTTAGTTTGTAAGGTGTCCTGTTCTTTAAGATGCTGCTGTTGGCGTTTCCTGGCGAGTTGGTGGGCGATCGAGCGGATGCCCTCAGTAACATCCAAAAATGCCTCGTCCTGATCGAGCCACCGAGTAATTGGTTTGGCATCCCTTGGAAAAGCCTGTAACTTTCTGAACGGGGTATTGATCCAACTGACGGGGCGCAGGATTACCGGAATCACCCAGGCAGCTTCCGCCTCATGGCGTGCGATCGCTTGCTTCAATTCCACACTCCAGCAGCACTTTGAGGCTAGAAAATCACAGCTGATCAACAGCAAAATGATGTGAGCTGTCCGCAAACGCTCTTTAATTTCAGCAGCCCACTCCGATTCTGGCAAAATTTGGCCATCATGCCAGGTTGAAATCAGCCCCTCATATTTAAGTATTTTTAGATGCTTCGCCAACTCCTCCTTCAGAACCTCATCGTTCCGACAATAGGAGATAAAAACCTCGATCGGCTCCTCCATCCGCTGCCTCACTCAATTCTGCTATGAAAGAGTTTTGTTGCTATTGTAAACGCTGTCCTGGCAGAGTAGTTTTTTATTATGGCCAATTCCGGGGACTTGACCAGAGTTTCGATCGCCTGCACTTTTGCGATGCTAAATCTCTTGCGATACTGAAAGACAGCACCAGTTTGAGATCTCATGGCCATGTCTCACCTGTCTAAATAAATTAGATGTTGCCCAATGGACTCTCTAAGATCCCAAATTGAGTCTAAGGTTAGCTGGGGCAGCTCTTCGGGGATTCATTGAGGCGCAGAGGCTTCCGTATAGGAGTCGCTGCCTTTGTTCGTAGCCTACATCAGCGCTAGCAAACCTGTGCCACCAGAGCCGCTTGGATCTGCTGAATCTTCTCGTGCAGGTTGTCTTGGTTCAGCCGATAGCTAAGCGGATGCGCGATCAGACGAGCCGTGCTTTCAAAAATTTGCTCGATCTCGACCAGGTTGTTCTCCTTCAAGGTTTTTCCGGTCGCCACCAGATCAACGATAGCCTCTGACATGCCTGTAATCGGCCCCAACTCTACCGAGCCATACAAGGGAATGATTTCAACCGGCAGATCGAGGTTTTGAAAAAACTCGTGGGCACAGTGGGTAAACTTGCTGGCAACTCGGCAATGGGGCGGGAGTTCCAGGGCAGTTTTGTAGTGGCTAGAGGCTCGAACTGCAACGGATAGGCGACAAAGACCGTAACCCAAATCGAGTAGGTGAGCCACATTAGGCTGCTTCTCTCGCAGGATATCATAACCGACAATCCCCAACTGGGCCTGCCCATATTCTACATAGACGGGCACATCGTTATTTCGCACCAGCAGGGCTTTAGCAGTATGACTCTTATCCCAGATCTCAAGCTGTCGATTGGACGAGTCTAGGAAGGCGCTAAAATCCAAACCGACCGATTGTAGAAGGCGAATACTGTCGCTGAGCAGGCCACCTTTAGGCAGGGCAATCGTGATCATGCTAGGCAGGCTTTACAGAATGAATCAGGGTGATGGCAGGCAGCGGGCCGAAAAGCCGGACATTTTGCGCTCATCCTCAAAAGCTTACCTGATTCCGCATCTGCTGCTGCAGATTGCCGATAGATCAACCTCGAAGGCGAGAACCCACTACAGGTAGCGCCAAGCCGGGCAAAACTCGGTTTGCGGAGTAGGTTTGCAAAGCAATGTCATGCACACACCAGAGGTAGAGGAAGATTTCCTCGTTTGCCCTTAGTAGGGTATATATCTAGTAAGTTTGCCACCATTGCTAAAACTTTTTTGCAACGCCACATGTAGAGTTGAAAAGCGTTATAGAAGACTTGAGGCGCTACATATAGCGTTCGTCAGCAGTGGAAATTATCTTAAACCCTCTACTAAGGGTTGTGTGTGGCGCGAAAATTCTTGCGCCACAAAATAAAGTGTGATATTCCTAGATTAGTAATGTAGAACTGCGGGTTAAGGCTCAGCTGCTTAGGAAGGCTTCCAGGTCCATAGTTTACGACGCACTGGGCTGAGCGCTCTTTCATATCTAGGCATATCAGGCCAGGTATATCAGGCATCGCGCATCAAATACCCCGGCACATCAGCTAGCCTGTTACTCCGTGGCTCTTAACGACCTAGATGAAACGAATCAAGCCGCTAAGAAATGTTTAGCTTTGTGCTGCATCCCATCCAAGCTGAAGCGGGGCAGGTTGACTGCAGTCCTCTTCAAGCAGACTGAGCAACAGTGTAGCTCATCTTTTGTAACCTGGCGCAGGTTGTTTCATCAATTTCTGCCTTGCTTTCCTCTAATACCAATTCTTTTTGAAGCTGCGCAAAATCAATGGGGGTCAAGGGGGCTGCGCCCCCTTGTGGGAACTCCGTCCCCACACCCCTCGTTCTATGCAGGCTCACAGAAAATTGGTATAAATTCAATTTGCAAGGTACTTCTAGCACTTCAAAAGCAGTTTCGGAATTAACCGCATAGCAAAATACGATTAGCTTGCTTCAACCTAATACGAGAACAAAATTTGGTTCGCCAGGTTGTCTATATTTTTAAAGCTCATACTTCTGATATAGAAGTCAACTAGGTGGAAAACAGGCGATTTTTTGAGCGTTGATCTTGCGCTCAAAGTTTATGTCGCTTCAGCTATTTTGCATTTAACCTCTACTTCCGAAGTGTTGTGTGATCATCTGAAATCCCCAGCGAGCACAGCCTCTATCCCCCTATTGGTAGCGTTTTTAAAGGACTTAAAAGCTTTTCAGACCACAAATATTGTTTTTCGGGTTTACATCTGATTTAATCGTGCTAAATTTAAATCATCAGAGAAAAATAACCTCTGCGATTTGAAATATCCATTGAACTGTTTCACAGCTGCTTCTAATTAAATTGAATTGGTCTGTCGGGTATTAAACACTGTGATGAGGAAATTAGAGCAGGACATGGAGCATTTGAATCTGCATTTTTGGGCTAACTTGCGGATGCTCTTTGGATGATTACCTAAACCCATTGAGGAGAAGAAACCTATGGAAACACTGGCTTATCTACAAGCAGTGCGAGATGAGAACTCTGAGCAAGAGTTAAACCTGGAGAATTTCAAACTGTCGGGTAAATTGACTGGCATCATGCTGGGTGCGGCTGGAGCCGCTTTGGCTGTGGGCGCAGCTCAAGCTCCCGCTCAAGCCTATGGCTATGGCGGTGGCTACGACTACGGTGGCTACGACCACGGCTGCTATGACTACTGTGGTGTCAGCCTCAGCTCTCCCAAATTCCTGGGTGGCGGCTATCAAGTTACGTCCTACAAAACCTATGACGTGAGCTTCAACGGCTGCTACGACCATTGCGGCGGCGGCGGCTACGTTTCCTCAGGCTGCTACGATGACTGCGGCTACAGCTACCCAGTGTCCTACGGCTGCTACGACCACTGCGGCATCAGCTACCCCAGCTCTGGCGGTTGCTATGACGATTGCGGCTACGGTGGCTATGGCGGGCATGAAATCAGCTACGGCGGTGGCTGCTATGACGATTGCGGCTACGGCATCAGCTATGGCGGTGGCTACGGCGGCGGCTGTTATGACTACTGCGGCGTGTCTTACGGCGGCTTCAGCACCTACGACATCCAGTCGGCCCTCAACTACGCTGGCTTCCACATCTATGTGGACGGCGTCTATGGACCGGAAACCCATCATGCTGTGGTGGCCTTCCAGCTCGCAGTTGGGCTGGTACCAGACGGCATTGTTGGACCAGCCACTGCAAGCGCTTTGGGACTCTACTAGGGGTAGTAATCGAGTCGTCTAGGCTGCTATTTGAACAGATTCAAAGCAATCTGTCAAGGCTAAAGTGAACAGCTGTGGGAGCACAACTTTTCCCACAGCTTTCCTAATCCTTCTTGTTGGAACGGGATATGAGGGTTTGACTCCTGCGTAGGGGCGGTGCTCTATCCCGTTTTTCCCAAAATTAATCTGTAAATCCCGTAGAGGATTACCCGACTACTGTAGGGCGGGCTTTCTCAGGTTTCTAACATTGCTTCAACGGGCTGCTGTTGAGGCTGATTTTGCATGCTAATTTTATGAGTTTCTTGTCTGCTGATAAAAATAGATTGGCCATAAAATCAAGCTCAGAAAAAATATTTTGGTTAATTTTTGCGTTTCCACATTTAGCGGCTTAAATCAAAATTCAGTAGTGTCAACTCTACAGGTGTTGTATAAGCCTCTCAAAAAATCAACTGTAGCGATTGAATTTGGCTCAAACTCGTGCCTGACTTGGGTTCAAGAGCTATGATTTTTTCTGCATCAATGTAAAAATAGAGCCGAAGGTTAATGAGCTTAGCTCAAATCAATAACCCTGGCTCAACCATTGGAGCAGATCAAGTTAACTCTTTCACAACGTGAGGCAAGGACCCATGGAGATAGTTGCTTACCTTGAAGGTTCGCAGAATTATGAACAGCCACAGTCATTAGAGTCCATTTCAGATTTAATTTCCGAGCCGCTCAAGCGCTCTGGTAAGGCAATCGCAACTGGGCTGGGAATTGCGGCTACGGCTTGGACAGGGGGATTGTTCACCGCTGCTCCTGCACTGGCCTGTGGTTCAAGCTGCGGTTCTCGTCCAGTTTTTGTTGACCCCTGCTGCCGTCCACGTCCGATTGCGGTCAACCCCTGCTGTCGCCCCCGCCCAATTGCAGTTGACCCCTGCTGCCGCCCCCGCCCGGTCTACTACCATCCGGTTAGCTCCGGCTGCTACAGTTCCTGCCAATCGAAGCCGGAATACTACAGCTACGACTACCATGACAAGGGCGACTATTACGAAGATGATTACTCGCACGACTACGACGAGGTGGCCTATTACCCCGAGGACAGCAATCTGCTGAAGATTGGTTCCTCCGGTCAGCTAGTGGCGCTATTGCAGCAGACTCTGGCCGATCTGGGGTATCACGTTGGCGTAGATGGGGTGTTTGGCTACGAGACGAAAGCGGCTGTCAAAGCCTATCAGGCAGACCAAGGGCTGATCGTAGACGGTATTGCGGGTGGTCAAACGCTAGATAGCCTAGGACTTGCGGGTGCAGGTGCTTAGCAGCCCTAGGCAGAGATTGTAGGCCAGAGGTTCTGGCTACAGATGACATTCGAACATGCGGCATTGCACAGTGGCTCTAGGAGCTGACCAAACCAGGGACGGCTATCCCCAGTTTTGGATCTGGTGCAGTGCCGCTTCATTTATAGAGCATATGGGACAATTTGGTGAACCTGAACCTGTAGAATTTTGAGAGTCGAGCTTAATCCTCGAACTTGCGCTCGAACTTGCGCTCGAACCTGCGAATCGAAAGCGATGGCCGAAACCGCAGCTACTGAGACAGCTATTGAAACTCTGTACCTAAACCTTGGGCAGCGATCAACCTGCCGAGGAAATAAATCAGGGTACCCTGGAGAAGTTGAGGAGTTGTTAACTAGTACAATAGTACCACTATGATGCGTCAGCTTCAAGCTTTAATTTTTGATGTCGATGGCACCCTGGCCGACACCGAGCGAGACGGCCATCGGCTGGCTTTTAATCAAGCCTTTGCTGAGGCTGGGCTGGATTGGAATTGGTCGGTCGAACGCTATGGGGAGCTGCTGGCGGTCACGGGCGGTAAAGAGCGGATTCGGTTTTTCTGGGACAGCGATCTGCCCAACTTCGCACCCGAATTAGCCGCTGGTCTGAGCGAACAGGACTGGATCGCCGGATTGCACAAGTCGAAGACCCGCTACTATACCCAGATGATGCAGGAGGGCAAAATTGGCCTGCGCCCCGGCGTCAAGCGGCTGCTAGCCGAAGCCAGAGAAGCCGGTCTGCGTCTGGCGATTGCTACCACCACTACGCCTGCCAACGTCACGGCCCTGCTGGAGGCCGCGCTGGGGCCAGACAGTCCCAGCTGGTTTGAGGTAATTGCCGCTGGAGATATTGTGCCAGCCAAAAAGCCTGCCCCCGACATCTATACCTACACCCTGAAAGCCCTACAGCTGAGGCCAGCTGACTGTCTGGCCTTCGAGGATTCGGAAGCGGGATTGCAGTCGGCTCATCAGGCTGGCCTAACCACGGTGGTAACGGTGAACGACTACACGCGCCATCAGAGCTTTGGGGACGCGGCCCTGGTGCTCAACCATCTGGGCGAACCGGATCTGCCGTTTGAGGTGCTGCAAGGGCGGGCCAACTCGTCCTACTTCACGGTACCGCTGGCTAAAACTCTTTTAGCAGAGAATTCCTAGCTGTTCCTAGCCGCCCGAGCAGGATTAAAGAAAAAATTTTGACCTGATTGAGCGGAGATCGTCTAAGCTAGCTGAAAACCTCTTACAACCCACTGCCCGTGTTGAAACGTCTCTCCCTGATTTCTCTGACCTTTGCCGCCATCAGCGCAACTGTCGGTCTGGCACAGCCTGCACAGGGACAGGCCCTCGTGCCCCATGTCTTACAGCTGGATAGTGAGCAGCTAGAACAGCAAGGGCTGATCCTGGTTCAGGAAGCGGCCCAGCTCGCACAGTTTCAGCAGTTTCAGCTGGCGCTGGTGCGGGCACAGCTGGCCTCACAGTTAGTACCTGACAATCCTCAGGTCTGGGCGCTGTTGGGCAGCCTGTATCTCCAGACCGAGCAGTTTGATCCGGCGATTCAGACCCTGCTGAAGGCCCGCTCCCTGGATGCCGAGAATTCGGCGGTGCTGTTTGCTCTGGGGTCTGCCTATTTTCAGGAGGGGCAGTACAACGAGGCGGTGCAGACGCTGAAGGCCGGACTGAAGCTGAAGCCCGATACGCCAGGCGCTCTGTTTGCCCTGGGCAACACCTATTACAAACTCAGCCGCTACGACGAGGCAATTCGCCAGCATGAGAAGGCCGTTGAAATCGACGAGAAATTTTGGCCCGCGATCAACAACATTGGCCTGATTCGCTACGAGCAGGGCGATATCGATGCTGCGGTTACTTACTGGCAGCAGGCAATCGCGATTGACGCCAACCAGCCAGAACCAAAGCTGGCCCTAGCTGTGGCCCTGTATGGTCAGGGACGGGAAGCGGAAGCAATCGAGATGGGAGAGGCCGCGCTGCGTTTGGACAGTCGCTATGCCGATACCGAGTTTTTGCAGAACAACCTCTGGGGCGACCAGCTGATTGCCGAGGCCCAGAAGTTCTTTGCCCTGCCCCAAATTCGCGAGACGCTGGCCCAGATCAATCGAGAATCGCTGACGGCCCAATAGCTGGCTATGAACCGGCGCTCTAAACCAGCAGTCCCGGCCTAGCCTTAAACAAAGTGGTAGGGCGGCAGTGGCTCACCCAGCACCAGCTCCCAGCTCGGGCACTGTTGTTGCCAGGTTGGCAGCTGTTCTTGCAGCGAGCGATCGCCGTCAGCCAGCAGGTAAATTCGCTCTGTGGTGCTGGCAGTCGGATCAGGCTCGGCCCGGCTCCAGA
>JBJTUI010000716.1:0-7068 GCA_046080625.1 Elainella sp.
TCCAGCGTGGCGGCAGACGAAACCGGACAGGCCTACAACATCAACGCCGACACCGTGGCGGGCGAGCTGGCGGCAGCTCTGGGGGCTGAAAAAATGATTTTGATGACCGACACGGTGGGGATTCTGCGCGACTACAAAGACCCCAGCACCTTAATTGAAAAGATTGATATCCAGGAGGCCCGCGAGCTGATCGACCAGGGCGTGGTGGGCGGCGGCATGATTCCCAAGGTCAACTGCTGCGTCAGGTCGCTGGCCCAGGGCGTTAAGGCGGCCCACATCATTGATGGTCGGATTCCCCATGCTCTGCTGCTGGAAGTCTTCACCGACGCCGGAATTGGCTCAATGATTGTGGCGTCTGGCTTTATGAAATAGGGCTGATTGATTCATAGAACCAACTGACGGCCCTAGAGCTGGCAAGCAATCCGCAGCTCGTTGAAAGACATACAGGCCGCATCGGTGCGGCGCGCTGGCTGAGGATTAGCTGGCTGAACAGTCTGGGGATAGTTGGGACGAGCTGTGGGCGAGACAATCACCGGGCCAATCACCGTGGAGTTTTGGATGCGGTTGTCGATGATTACTGGACGAACGATTGTAGGGCCGTCGGTTGTGGGGCTATCGGTCTGGCCAGAAATCGCCGCATCGCTGGGTGAAGCGCGGTAGGGATCGCGGGTTTGGGGATAGTAATAGTCGCGGCGGGAATTATGTCCGGCTGACTGGGCCTGGGTTGGTAGGGCTGTGGCCCATAGTCCCAAAATCAGGAGGCCAGCTTTTAGCGGGAGCAGTCGGCGAAACAACCAAAATGAACGCATAGCTATCCTCAGAGTATCCGTCAGAATATAGGGCGCAATTCAGGGAGAATCTTTGATCAGATACCTGAGAAAGCCCAACTGCTTCCGCTAGGATCTGAATGCCTGCCAACGCTGGGTTTGTTCTCTTATGATAACGAGTCCTGATCGTTAGCTCAGCCTGGGCCGTAGATCGACAGGCCACAGTTCAGGTGTCAGCCCAGGTGTAGAAACGCTGTTTGGCTGATGAAGCCTTTCCTGAAAACAGATTTTGCCTGCAAAATTTTGCCTGAAAACTTTCTAATGTGAACCATCCGCGAAATCAGAAGCCGTGACGACAGATTTAGAACAAGCCAAAGCCCAGTATGAGCTGGGAAAGCGCGCCTTTGAAGGCGGCGAATATCGCCAGTCGGTGGAAGCACTGGAACAGGCCGTAGCCCTGGCCAACCCCAACAGCCCTCTGGGCGGCGAGATGCAGACCTGGCTGGTGACGGCCTATCAGGCGGCAGGCCGCGTCGCCGAAGCCATCGCCCTCTGCGAACAGCTGGGCCAACACCCAGACCTGAAAACCCGCCAGCAGGGTAAACGCCTGCTCTATATCCTGCAGGCTCCCCAGCTCAAAACCCGCCCGGAATGGCTGACCCAAATCCCCGATCTCTCGACCCTCAACACCGAAGGCGAGCGGCCCCAGACCAAATACACCTCAGCCGCCCCCAAGCCTACCCCTCCACCCGAACCGATCGACCGCAGCCAGGTGAACATGGAAGACAACCGCTTCATCTGGGTCGCGCTGGCCCTGACCCTGCTGTTGGGGGGCGGGCTGCTGTGGTTTAGCCGATAGAGAGGATGGGGAGATGAGGGGTAGGAGAAAGCAAGTAGATTGATCTTTCTCTGCTTGACTGATGAGTCTTTTTCCCAGTTGCAGCGTTCTCCTACTCTCTCACCTCTTCTGGATCAACAGATCTCACCTGCCGCTCGCCCTGCTGCGGGTTCTGCATCCTGGCAGATTCGGCTTCGCGGCTGCGGTCACAGCCATCGGGTGACAAAATCGCCCGAGCTGCAATCGACTGTCGGGGCAGGCGGGGAGCTTCGTGGTCGCTGCGGTCCCGAATCACGCGAAACCCAGGGCATTGGCTGGCTGGCTGGGAGGTTGATTGGGAGGTTGGCTGAGATCCTGGCTGAGATATGGGTCGGGAGGCTAAACTGGGCGGTGTCAGTAGAAGAACACCCGCTATTAGACCCAACCCTGTGGACAGGCCAGATTTGCACCCAGACAGCAGAGGGGAAGAGAAGCAACTCATGGAACGCATAGATACAGTCCTCAGCAAGAATTTGCCTTGTTCCTAGCGTGCTGGCCCAGAGGCCTATCGCTGCATCGGTCAGCCCTGAACTGAATCCAGCCGACACCACAAACTTAGAGAAGCAGCGCCTCGGGCTGAAGCCGATTACGCTACCATCAGAGCTGTACTCTCCCCTGCTTTATTGCCGTGAGCGACGCCCTGCTTGACCAGATTTTGCGGCTTGCTGCCCCTCGCACCGATGCGGCTGAGGTCTATTTTGTGGCCAGTCAGAACCAGCCCGTTGAGTTTGAGAACAACCATTTGAAATCCCTGCAAACCAAGGCAACCCAGGGCGTAGCGCTGCGTGTGGTCAGCAAGGGCCGCCTCGGATTCGCCAGCTCCACCGACTTAACCCGGCTGGAAGACCTGGTTGATGCAGCAGTCCAAACCGCCGAGATTGGCAGCCCTGCCGACTTTGAGTTTGCCGCTAACTTCCACAGCTGGGACGGAACGGTGAATTTTGCTAAACCCCAGGCCCCTCAAACCCTGCCAACAACCGCTGAACTGGTTGAGCTGGGTGAACATCTGATCCGGCGGATGCACGACTACAACCCGGAAATTCTGGTAGATGTCGGGTTCGATCTGGTCTCGCGTACCGTCAAAATTGCCACCAGCCGCGATGTTTACGCCGAGCGCAGCAGCCAGTTAGCCAACGTCAGCCTCTCTGGCAACCTGGTGCGAGGCGAAGACTTTTTGCAGGCGTTCAGCTTTGAGGCCAGCCGCGACTCCCAGCCCAACTACGACCGGGTGCTCCAACAGGTTTTACAGAAATATCGCCGCGCCGAACATACCGCCAGCATCAGCAGTGGCTCCTATCCGGTGCTGTTTTTACCCCGCGCCGCCGCGATCACGTTTGGCTCGCTGTTCTCGTCGGTGCTGTCGGGTCAGTCGGTGGTACAAAACGCTTCGCCGCTAGCCGACAAGGTGGGCCAAACCCTGTTTGATCGCCGCCTGACGCTGTTTGAAGACCCCAGTTTGGGGGTGAATGCCTGCAGTTTCGACGACGAGGGCACCCCAACTTCTCGCAAGGCCTATATCGACTACGGCACGGTGCAGGGCTTTTATTGGGACCGCCGTTGGGCAGCTCGGGCTAGTCAGACCCAGAGTCAGGCCCAAAATCAGGCCCAGAGTCAGGCCAGCCAGACCTCGACCGGCAACGGTTTTCGGGGTGGTTTGTCGCGTCCGGGGCCAGGGCCAGTCAACCTCTGCATTGCTCCGGGCAGCCATTCTACCGAGGCTTTGATTGCCAGCATGGGCGAAGGACTGATTGTGGATCAGGTCTTGGGAGCGGGCCAGTCAAACCAGCTGGCGGGCGAGTTTTCGGTCAACCTCGACCTGGGCTATAAGGTTGAGCAGGGTAAGATCGTCGGACGGGTAAAAAACACTATGGTAGCGGGCAGCATCTTTGAAGCCTTTCAGCAGGTGGAGTTCGGCGATACGGCTGAGTGGGTCGGCGGCAGAGCCTTCATGCCCAGCCTGCTGTTTGGCCAGCTTGGGGTCGCGTCCCGACAGTGATGGCGTCTCGACAGTGATGGCGTCCCAGCAGTGATAGCTCCCGGCAGTGATGGAGTAGGGTAGATGAGGGTACAGCGAAGTCGCATTGAATCAGCGGGCTACCGCACTGCGGGTCGGGCTCCGGTTGGGAAGGGGGCAGGCAACGCTCTGTATCTGTATCTGTATTTGGGGCTGCGGCTGCTGAAAACTCGCCTGTTCTGGATTATCCTGGTGGCGTTTCTGTTTCTGTCGGGCTGTGTGCGCGATGATGTCACCCTGACCTTTCAGGACGCCAACCATGGAGCAATCACCCAACAGGTGCGGCTTAATCCTCAGCTGACCGGGGTAAGTCGGGCAGCCGCGGAGCTGTGGTTGGACAAGCTGGGCCAGCAAACTGAGGCGCTGGGCGGCAAGGTGGAGCATGACTCGGCCCGCGAATGGACGATGACGGTTCCTTTCTACAACGTCAAAGACCTGACCCAGAAGTTTACTGCTTTGTTTGAGGCGGTCGTGGGTGCCCAGATGCCGTCTGCTGAATCCGCTGGCTCCCTGTCGCACCTGACAATTCACACTAACAATCTGATTCTCTGGCAGCGCTATCGCCTCAGCTACGACCTGGACCTGCGCTCGCTGAGTCTGGTTCCCGGTGCCTCGGATGCCAAAACGCTGCTGATCAACCCCCTGGATCTGTTTAACCTGGAGTTTCGGCTCAAAACTCCCTGGGGGGCTAAGGTCCCAGCCGACACCAACGCCCTCACCCCAACTTCGCAGGGCCACACCCTGATCTGGAGGCTGAAGCCGGGCCAGCTGAATCACCTGGAGGCGCTGTTCTGGGTGCCCAGCCCGATTGGGATCGGCTTTGTCGGAATTGTGGCGCTGGTGTTGCTCGGCATGTTTCTCAAAGCCTGGACGAATCCCTCCAGCCTGATCGATCTGCCGCCCGATTTAGCCCAGTCTGATTTAGCCCAACCCGATCCTGCTCAAGTTGATCTACCTTAACCAGGTCTCCTCAACCAGATCCATCGCAACCAGAGCTATCGCAAACCGGCAGCAACCCCTGGCGGTATGTCACGTTTATTTTGAAGGCTAAGGGAGGTATGGAGGCTTTGCTCCCACGCAGGGGTGAAACCCTTGCACCCCGCGAAACTAAAAAGACTTAGAAGAGATGGCGCTAACTTCCTATGGCACCCTCTGCACAGAGGTGTATGAATTGACCAAACCCGTCGGAGGAGCTTACCCCGACGTTTCCTACCTGATTCAGCACCTGTCCCAAACGGGCGGCAGAATTTTGGAGGCGATGGTTGGCACAGGTCGGCTGCTGATTCCGCTGCTGGAAGCGGGGCTTAATGTCGAAGGGATTGATAGTTCGCCGGATATGCTGGCTGCCTGTAGGCGCAACTGTGCTGCCAGAGGTCTATCCCCTGTGCTGTATGCAGGCGCAGTCGAAACCCTGGCCGTTCCGGGCAAGTTCAGCGCCATTGTCGTGTCGTTTGGCTCATTTATGCTGCTGAACCGCACGGCGGCAATTCAGACGCTGCAAACGTTTGCCCAACATCTGGAACCAGGAGGCCGCCTGTTCATTGATCTGGAGCTGCCGATTCACTCCTATAAAACTGAAAATGTGGTGAAACAGCGACCACCGATTTCCTGTCCAGATGGCTCCGTGATTCTGATCCAAACCTCGTCCTGGATTGATTGGCTTGAGCAAATCGAACATACGCTGATTCGCTACGAAAAATGGCAGTCTGGCCAGCTCATCGCGACCGAACTACAGGACTTATCGCTGCACTGGTTTGGCCCGGAGGAATTTGCCATGTGTCTGCGAGAGCAGGGCTACAGCGATATTCATCTGTGTGCCAACTACTAAAACGGCCTCAAACCCAGCTCCTGTCAGGATCAGCTTTGCTTTACAGCGACTCTCTAGCGGGGAAAGATCAATGCGCTGCAAAACTACCCTTGAGGCTAAATATGACTAACAATCCTTATGTTGGTTCTACTCTAGATGGCCTGCTAGAAGAAGACAGAGTCTTAGCCGAGGTAAATGCCATCGCCCTGAAGCGAGTTCTAGCATGGCAAATTCTTGAGGAGATGAGGGCACAAGGGCTGAGTAAAGCCAGGATGGCAGCCCATATGAATACAAGCCGGTCGGCACTCGACAGACTGCTTGATCCTGACAATACATCTGTGACTCTGAGAACGATGGAGCGAGCCGCCGCAATTTTAGGAAAACGGCTGCGAATAGGGCTACTGGATATTCAGGAGACCGAAGCGCCTTCTAGTTGACCACAAACTCGTTTCACCGCTTTGTGCCTGATATCGGCGGAAACAGCTTCTTAGCAACCTGGCCACAGCTATTGACAAAGAAAGAATCAAAGCTTCCTCCCACAACACCACCAACTAGTGGGACACATTTCATTAGATTGATGACTCCTGTTTCTCCAGCTTTCGTAATTAGGCGAGGGACAGTCTTTTTGTTTATTTCATTCAGAACTTTTCCAGGAATTTGATTGATAAAATTTGTAGCCACCTTACTGCCAACGGCGACACCTGCCTGCTTCAAAGCTGCTTCGCCCGATTTACCAAGAAGGCACAATAAAACGAATGTTTTTACTTGATCAGAGCTGATATCATAACCTCTGAGATAGGCAATGGCTGCTGCTGTATTTGCTCCGAGTGCATAGGATGCAGCCAATCCTGCGGGAATTGAGACTGGCATTGTGGCAATCCCGCCTAACCCTGTGATGAATCCTGTTCCAGCAGCATATGCGGTGCGCCAAGCAATAATTGAGTCAATTGCTTTTTCAGGAGTACCTGCGCTTTTTAAGTGGTCTTCTGCAAGTTCTTTGGCTGGTTGTAAAATCCACAGACCATTAATTCCAGCATCGGCAATCCACTCTAAGGTCTTCTGTACAAGATTGCTATTATCGTTACCGCTATTGGAAGAAAGCATGGGATTTTTGGTTAGAAGCTACTCTATCTCAGCTTTCCCGCTAACAATGAATCGGCAACGTTAAAGCCACACTTTTGAAAAGCGAATCAGAGCTGCGCTGTCTAACTCTGCGCTGGTTTTGGGCAAGTAAAAAAGCACTTTTACTGATGTTGTGTGTAAACAGTTCAGCGTGGGTTGCAGACTATTCTCCTGCATTCAACCTGCTTCTACTGTGAATTAACCCCGTTAGTCTGCTGCGACTTGCTTGACGCCTCAGGGCAACTGCGGCAAAATTTGCTGACCGCGATGGGTGGGGGAGAAATCGGCTGTCTGGGCGGTCGCGGGCCGTTTGGGGTCAGACCGCCACATCTGGAGTTCTAAAATTCTCCAACCGCTAGATATAGCGGTAAAGATTTCAAAACTTTCTCGATCTGGGCATTGACTTCTTCAGAAATCTCCTATACTTAAGCGTCCATTTGCACTATTGGATCGAGAGGCAATCCAGCATGAGCGCAGAACA
>JBJTUI010000717.1:0-6359 GCA_046080625.1 Elainella sp.
GGGTATTTATAAAAATGTCATGGAATTGCTGGTTGAAGAGGAAGTCGTTCGGCAGTTCAACGCCCTTCCGCCTCGGGTGTCATCCTACATCAATCCCACCGAATGGGCGGCCTACGCCCTCAACCAACTGCCGCCGCTCTATGCCACCAGCGAAAAGGGCGTGACCCACCAGCTGCGACGCGGTAAATCCCAACATGGAGTTGAAGTCAAACAGGCGGTGCAGCGGGCCTTGGCAGCAGTACGACGCGATCCGCTCTGCTCCACAACGCCCCTACCGTTACCCCAGGCTCCTTCCCAGGAAATTCTGGCCCGGCTGCGGTTTTTGCTGAGAAACGAGCGGCTTGAGTGGGAGGCAGTGCCGCTGGCGGTCGAACAGGCGCTAGAGCAGAGCAGCCACGGCGGCATCTATCGTCCCCCCTCGGTGCGGACCCCGGCAGTCTACCGGCTGGAGGGCGGTTCGTCCCCGTTCCCCTATTACGGCAGAGAAACAGCCACCCCCCCATTTGCCAGCCTGCGTCCCCCTGCCTCCAGTAAATCGGCCTCCAGCAAATCTGTGTCCCCCAAAGCGGCAAAAGAGACGACAACAGCTG
Source organism: Elainella sp. (assembly GCA_046080625.1). Classification (GTDB taxonomy): domain Bacteria; phylum Cyanobacteriota; class Cyanobacteriia; order Elainellales; family Elainellaceae; genus Elainella. The sequence goes on from JBJTUI010000717.1 coordinate 591, forward strand.
CGGCCTCTCCTTTGGCGAGCTCGGCCCCAGACGAGCCGTTTGGCTGGGATGATCCGCTCTATAATCCGCGCTAGGGAAGGTGGGGAGATGGGGGGATGAGGAGATGGGGAGATGGGGAGTGGGAGCAGATTAAGCCTTGGGGTTAGCGCTACTGGAACTTAAGGATCTGTAAATTTCTCTATGTCATCTTGCTGTTAGACCTGCCCGTGAATGGCAGGCTAAGGAGTCTTGTAAAAATAACCTGAGCAGGCAAGGGGCTTAAGCCCCTTGTTCAAGCCAGTAGACCGATCCAGGTGATCAACTTATTCGTACAAGCTGCCTAAGTGAATAGCAGGCTAATCCATCAAGTACACTGGAGTATACTCAAATCCTCTCCCAGTCTGCTAAAGCAGGCTTTAATCTACTAGCCCGCGCTTGATTTGCAAGCGGGAGAACAAGGCAGCAACCAGCTCAATTGTCACAAAAACTTGAACAGACTTGGAATTGAAGCTCGCCTCCCCCCCACTCCCCATCCCCCCATCTTCCCCATTCCCTCACAACGGCTCCTCGCCCGCTGGCCGCAAAATTGGATCGACAGGAGTAGGGGGAGCCGTAAAGACCGCTTCTAGAGCCGCGTCGAGGGTTTCCGCCATAGCAATTCGGCTGCCGTAGACGGCAATCACTCGCACCAGGGTGGGCAGCTGGTTTTGTTCGGCGACCAGGTAGAGAGGCTCGATATAGAGCAGCGAACGCTCGATTGGAATCACCAGCAAATTGCCCTGGGCGGCTCGTGAACCCTGCCGGTTCCAGAGAGAAATCTGCTCTGAGATCACCGGGTCTTGGTTGATCCGGGCTTCGATTTGCTCAGGGCCAAAAATCAGCTCCTGTTTGGGGAAGACATAGAGCAGCATTTTGCCGTATTCATCCTGATCGGAACGAGCGGCCAGCCAGGCGATCAGGTTGTTGCGCTGGGCCGGGGTGAACGGACGCAGCAGAATGAATTCTTCGTTGTCGGCGTTGGTGGGCAAGTTCATGATCAGGTAATAGGGTGCCACCACCTGCTGTTTGCTGCCGTAGATTTCGTTGGGGGCGCGCCACTGGTCTTCTCGGTTGTAGAACACAATCGGGTCGGTCATGTGGTAGGTCATGAGTTGATTAGACTGCACCTGAAAATAATCCTGCGGGTAGCGCATATGCCGACGCAGGGCAGCAGGCATGGCAGTCAGAGGCTGGAACATCTGGGGAAACGTTCGGCTCCAGGCTTGAATCATTGGATCGGTCGGGTCGGCAACGTAGAAGGTAACGGCCCCGTGATAGGCATCGATCACGACCTTGACCGAGTTGCGAATGTAGTTAAAGTCTTGCTCGAGCGGGTCGGAATAGGGATAGCGATTGCTGGTGGTATAGGCGTCAATCACCCAATACAAATAGCTTTGATCGGGTTGGGCATCCGGCTGGTCACCGAGGCGCTGTCGCCGCTGGTAGCCCGCGTAGCCATGCTGCCACTGCTTATTGCCCGTATCGACCACGACTAAATAGGGGTCGCTGTCGTAGCGCAGGAATGGCGCGATGGCCTTGGCGCGTTCGCTAATGTTGCGCCGAAACATCAGCCGGGTTTGGGGCGTGAAGTTATTGGTGAACAGCATTCGCCAGTCTTTCAGGTATTTGGCGTAGAGCAGGCGCTGGGCAAAATTCCCCAGATCCACTCCGCCCCAGCCCTCATAGGTGCTGTAGACGTTGTCGCTGCCGCTGGGGTAGTCCAACTCCTGCACCCGCGTCTGGGTCATGATATGGGTGTCGGTGAGGCCACCGTAGTAGATGCGCGGTTTGCCAATCGGGATGCTGCCCTGGATGCGCGGATCGACCTGGGTCGGTTCAATGCCGCTGATCAAATAGTCGGGCAGGCCGCCTTCCCCGGCCCGATTCACTGGGCTGACGGTAAACCCATAGCCGTGGGTGTAGATCAGATGCTGGTTTACCCAGGTGCGAGCTGCCGCTGGCACCGCGCCGTAGTCTAACTCTCGGGCTGCAATCAGCACCTGCTGCTGGATCGTTCTGCCGTCTTCTAGGGGCAGGGTGTAGCGGTCGATATCGGCGTCGGGAAATTCGTAGTAGAGGCGAATGCGCTGGAGCTGGCGGTTGGTTTCGAGCAGGGGGCGCTTATCCCAGAGGCGAATGTTTTTCACCGTCGAGTCGTTGGCCTGGAGCGTCGCCAGGGTAAGGCCATTGTCGGGCACAAAGGTTTCGGCCTCGATCTGGTCGAGGTTGAAGCCGCGACGAGTCAGGGCAATGGTGCGCTCCAGGTAGGGCCGCTCCAGCCGGATCTCGTTGGGCTGGACGACAAACCGCTGGGTTATCCCCGACAGCAGGCTGCCCAAAACCAGGGCGGCTAGACCGTAGAGGCCCAAACTGTAAAGCAGCGCCAGAGGCAATCGGGGCTGGCTGAGCCGCTGCCGGGTGCGGTTTGGTTTCACTGGAGGCGAGGCGTCTTCCCAGAAGCGGCGCAAAATCGTGGTGCGAATCGGCGGTTCGGGTGCTGGCGCAGTCGGCAGGGGGCGTTTGAGCCGCCGACTCTGAGCAAATAGCCAGAGGGCCAGGGGAATCGCTAGCAGACTCAGGAGCGTGTAGAGCGGCAGCTGCACCGTGGTGCTGGTATAGCTGGCCCCGTAGGAAGCGCCCTCGGGACTATAGAGCAGGGTGTAGCGATCGACCCAGAAGCTAAAGCTGAAGGCCAGCAGCAGACAGCCGCCCAGCCGACAGAGGTGGCGCAGCTGCGGCCCCGAAAAACCTGGAAAATAGCCCTGGCTGAGGCTGTCCGCCGAGAGCAGATAGATCAGCCCCACCGACAGGAATGCCTGCACCGCCAGCCCGACCAGCCAAAACTCCAGCAGTTCGAGTAGGGGCAGAGTGAAGATGTAAAACCCCACGTCGATTTGAAACAGCGGCTCGGTTTCACCAAACGGCAGCTGATTCAGGGCCAGCAGCAGTTTGTCCCAATATTCCGACAGGATCAGCATGAAGCCGAGGCTGGCGGCCACCGTAGTCAGGCGCAGGGCTAGCTGGGGATAGAACAGCAGCACCGCCGTCAGCCCACCCAGACCCAAAAGCTGCCAGGGTTGGGCCTGCCAGACCTGAATCAAATCCTGCCAGACCTGGCCATTCAGCCGCAGCGGCACGGGCAGATTGGCGCTCAGCAGGTTGAGGTTGGGCTGCCAGTGGCTAATCACAATCCGGGCGTAGTAGAACAGGCTGGCTGCAATTGTCAGGCTGCCGAGCCCGGCCAGCAGCAGCAGGGGCCAGAAGGCGATTCGCCCCATGTCACTCCTGGCTTCAGAGGGACTGGACGTTTTTTTTAGCGCGGGCCAAGCCTGCCGAATCGCCCGCTTTACCTGCTGGTTTAACAGCCCAAAACTGACCGCGAACACCCCGGCCCCGATGCCAATTTGGGTGAGCAGCCGCTTGGCGAACACGCCGCTATAGCCAATTGCCTCATACCAGAAGCCTTCGGCCAGCAGGGTTGTGAGCTGATCCAACAGCAGGGCCAATCCCAACAGCACCACCGCCCAGCGGAACAGATCCAGGCGATGGTTTCGACTGCTCCAGGGCCAGACTTTAAGCTTCCACTGCATCAGCCCCATTGCGAACGCCTCCCTGCTGTACCTTACCCTGTGCTGTGCCCAGTTGTGCTGTACCCAGTTGTGCTGTACCCAGTTGTCCTGTGCCCTGTGCCTTACCCTGTGCACCACCCTTTTGAGCCGAACCTTGCTGAGCCGAACCTTGCTGAGCCGAACCTTGCTGAGCCGAACTCTGCTGGGTTCCCTGCTGCGTTCCTTGCTGTGTCGTACCGTAGATGCCAGAAACGGCAATCGCTTCGCCGCCTAAAAACACTGTCAAAAATCCGTCGCTCGACACCACAAACACCAGAGAATGGGGGCAATCGTAGGAGAATCGCTTGGCCGAAGTGTGGCGGGTGCCCTTGTAGGCTGGAATGGCGCGGGCACTTTCGCGGGAGTATTTCAGGTGGGCTCCTGCCCACACGATGGTGCCGTCGGCGTCTAGAATCACCGCTCCGTCGGTGTAGCCCAGCACATGCTGCAAAACCGCCTTGTTCACCACCGTGCCCAGCTTAATTTCGGAAGATTGGCGATGCCGCCAGAGCAGTTGGCTGGGCAGCAAAATATCCAGCTCCTGGGCGCAGATTGGGGCGAAATACCAGACCAGGATCGCGCCAATTTTCTGCGGACTCAGCTCATAGAAGCAAAACTCCAGGATGTCCTGCAATTGGCCCAGATCGATCTGGGGTTGACTGCTGTAGATGCCTTGTACCAGGTGGCGCAGGGCTGGCTTCTGGTACCAGCGGCGCATTTGGTGCAGCAAAATCCCCGTCTGGCAGAAAATCTGGGTGATGCCTTCGGTGGTGGTGCGGCAAATCACGGCCTGGAGGGTCTGCTGGAGGTTGGCCAGCTGCCATTCGGTTTCGGCCTTCTGTTCCAGCAGCAAAATGCCGTGAAAAGTCTCCGCCTCAAACAGCAAAAAACTATGGCAACCATCGGCCAGTTTGCGGGCGTTGGCCAGCTCGACCTGAAGAATCCGCCATGTGGGATCGGGCGGCTGAGTCAGAACAACAAAGCCAAAGGGCCGAATTTTACCCTCATGGATAATGGGCTGGAGGGCATAGTCGAGTTCGGCCAAGGGACCTCGCAGCCCAAGCAGTTCCGGCACCCAGTCGGCAATTCCGTTTGCTTCTAATTCCGCCTCTAAAAAAGCCATAGCTCACCTGATGCTTTGATTTGCTGGCTCATTGCCCTATTCCAGTTACATCGTCCCAATCACACCACTCCAATCACACTACTCCAATCACACCATGTCTGCGGCTATCGCCCGCTCCGTCAAATCCTTCTGCAGTGCGGCTAACCGCATGAACCCCACCAAAAAACATATTTTGCTGGGACCAAAGCTCCAGATCGCTGTTAAACGGAAATTGGCTGGAGTCGATGATCGAGTCGTCTGGCGCAGCCTCTAACGGACCCGACGGCTGGCCCAAGATTAATTGGCCCGAAACCAGACTGGCAAAGCCTGGCTCCAGGTTAAACCGACCTGCCTCCCAATGCACCCGCGATGCAGACACCGCTTGCTTGATCGGCATTCCAAAATCGAGCAGATTGGAGATCACCTGCAAAATCGCCGTTCTGATTCGGTTAGAGCCACCCGACCCCAAGACAATCTCCGGTTTGTCGTGCCTGAGAATCATTGTAGGAGCCATCATGGAAGAGATGCGGACAGCAGGCTGCCAGTTGTGGAACCCGTGGGGATGCAAATCGGCCTCGCCCAGCATGTTGTTGGTCATGATGCCGGTGCCGGGAATCACGTAGCCCGAGCCCTCGCCGTTGGATGTGGTGACGCTGGCGGCGTTCCCTTCGCTGTCGATGGCGCTGAGGTGGGTGGTGCTGCCCCATTTATTCACGGGCTGATGGCCGAGGCCCGATTGCTCCAGTTCGGGCTCTAACTGACCATAGGACTGCGGGACCGGTTTGGCGCTGAGCCCCAGCCCATCCAAAAGCTGCTGCCGGTAGATCGCCAGATGCTCCGGGGCCAGAAATTGGGCGGCCACATCGGGGCTATAGAGGTTCTGGTCAAACCCATCGCTGCGGGCCAGATTGGTCAACTGCATGACATGAGCCAGCAGGGCCAGATGGTCGGCTGTGCCAAATTGGGGCAGGGCCACCGACTCCAGCAGGGCCAGGGCAAAGCTGATCAGGGCTCCCCCAGAGCTGGGCGGCGGATTGGTCA